>JAKABC010000003.1 GCA_021802025.1 Actinomycetes bacterium | reverse complement strand
TCCGCCGGGTCGTCCCACTCGGGCACCGGGGCGCGCGCCGCGGGGTCGAGGCGGCCCTCGTCGACGAGGATCCCCACCAGGGCGTGGAGGAACGACTTGGCCATCGACCAGCTGAGCAGTTCGGTCGCGGGCCCGATCGGCTCGGCCGGCCGGTCGAAGTGGGGTCGCAGCCCCCCGTAGCGCTCGGCGACGACGGCGCCCTCGCGCACGACGACCACCGCGTTGGTCTCGCCGTAGACGGGGGCGGCGAAGGCCTCCTCGACGAGGGCCCCGAGCGCCGGGGGCGTCGCCGAGCGGGGCCAGGCCCCCCGCGGCCAGGGGACGCTCGAGGCCACGACCACTGGGGTCACCCGGGGCAGCTCGAAGGTCACGGGCCATTGTGGCATCGCGGCGTGGGTCCGAGAGCGCGAGCGCCGTCGTCTATCTCGCGTCGGGGACGGCCGGTGGAGGCCCCGCGCCGTCTCCGACGGCGGCCCACCCGACGGGCTCTCGGTGGTCGAGACCGGCGTCGATCCGGTGACCTCACGCTTTTCAGGCGTGCGCTCTACCAACTGAGCTACTCGACCTCGTCACCCGAGGGTGCCGAGCGGACCTGACGGGATTTGAACCCGCGACCTCCGCCTTGACAGGGCGGCGTGCACTCCGAGCTGCACCACAGGTCCACGCGCGTCCGGGGCGAGCCCGTGGCGCGAGGGGCCAGTCTATCGCCTGGGCCGACCGTCTCCTCGGGCTCAGTCGCCCGAGCCGTCGGCGAGCACGAGGCAGAACGGGTGGCCGATGGGGTCGTAGAAGACCCGAAAGGTCGTGCCCGGCTGGTGCTCGGCCAGCGTCGCGCCGAGGGCGAGTGCGTCGGCCTCGCTCGCGTCGAGGTCGTCCACCACGAGGTCGAGGTGGAGTCGCTGGGGCTGGGGACCCTCGGGCCACGTGGGCGTCGGCAGACCCGGGACCCGCTGGAAGGCGATCGTGGGTGCGCCGTGGTTGTCGAGCTCGACCCAGGCGACCGCGTCGGCCGGCCCCTCGAGGGGCGCGAGCGCGAGCCCGGTGAGCGCACCGTAGAAACGGGCGAGGGCGACCGGGTCGGGGCAGTCGATGGCCACGAGTCGGTAGCGGGCGGGCATGGGCGAAGCGTAGCCACGGTCATGGTCGGAGGGTCGTTACGAACTTCGTGTGGCGGCTCTCGTCCCGTGGTGCGACGGGCCGATCGAGGCGCGCGGTGAGGGCGAAATACCCAGAATCGCACGGTCGCTTCACTACTGTCGAGGGCGTCGACCGCGCGATTCCCCACGCCCCCGCGCGGCCGGGAAGGAGTCTCGTGGCGAGCGCGCTCGGCCGGCGTTACCAGTACGGCGCCAGCTTCGTGGACCAGGCCTCCGGGATCCGCTTCGAGGGCCACCACCCCTTCGAGCGCCCCGACCTGTGGCGGGTGTACCTCAACGAGGCCGAGGGCGCCTACAGGGGCTACGGCGTCGAGCAGTCGCTCAGCCGCCGCGACCTCGACGACGGCGTGGGCGTCCCCCTCTTCTTCCTCGGCTTCAACGCCGAGGGCGAGGCCGTGGCCGGGGTGAGGTTCCACGGGCCCCTCGAGAGCCGCCACCAGGCCGCGATCATGGACGAGATGGGCGGGTCGAGCGAGATCGACGAGATCGGCGCGCTCATCGACGCCGAGGTGCGCCTGGGCGCGATCGAGGTCAAGGGCGCCTGGTCCAAGGGCGAGCTGGTCGTGGGCACCCGCCTCGTCCAGGCGATCTCGCGCTCGGTCACCCACGCGATGACCTGGCTCGGGGCCGAGTTCGCCGTCGCGGCCATCCGCGACCAGCTCTTGGGGTTTGGCGTGCCCACGGGGACCCGCCAGATCGGCACCGAGGCCGTGCCCTACCCCGACGAGCGCTACCGCACGATCGCCGTGTGCTGGCGCCGGGCCCGTACCCCCGAGCTCTCGTCGCCCGAGCACCAGCTGGCGCTGCGCCGCGAGGCCGAGGAGCTCGCCCGGGGCGTCGGCACGGGCACCCTCTCGCCGATCGACCCGGCCCACACCCGGACCCACTCGTGGCGGCCCCTCGTGATGGACGGGGTGAGCCGGTCCGAGCGCGAGGTCCTGCGCATCTTGCGCGCCGACCCGTCGCTGCAGATCATCGACCGCTTCAGCGAGCAGCGCGAGCAACTGGCCGGCCTCGCGCCGACGCCGCCGGACTCGATCCTCGACGAGGGGGGCCGCTGGGTCTACTACCCGTGGCGCCGGGCCGTCGTGCGCCTCCTCGCGCCGCGGGCCTTTAACACGCTGCGCCTGGACCGCAACCACAACAAGATCACGGCCGAGGAGCAGGGCCGGCTCCGCCGCCTGCGCGTCGGGGTGATCGGGGTCAGCGCCGGTCACGCGATCGCCTACGGCCTGGCCCTCGAGGGCGTGGTGGGCGAGCTGCGCCTGGCCGACTTCGACACCCTCGAACTGTCCAACCTCAATCGGATCCCGGCGAGCGTCATCGACCTCGGGGTCAACAAGGCCGTGGTCGCGGCGCGGCGCATCGCCGAGGTCGACCCCTACCTCACCGTGCGCGTCGAGACCGAGGGGATCACGCGCGAGAACCTGGCGGCGTTCCTCGAGGACCTCGACCTCGTCGTCGAGGAGTGCGACTCGCTCGACGTCAAGTTCCTGGTGCGCGAGCTGGCCCGTGAGCGGGGCATCCCGGTCGTGATGGAGACGAGCGACCGCGGGGTGCTCGACGTGGAGCGCTTCGACCTCGAGCCGGATCGCCCGCTCTTCCACGGACTGATCGGCGACATGGACTACGCGACCCTCGCCGACCTCCCGCTGCCGGAGAAGTCGGCCATCGTGCTGCGCATGCTGGGCGCCCGCGAGGTCTCGAGCCGCAGCGCGGCCTCGTTCGTCGAGCTCGGCCAGACGGTGACCGGCTGGCCCCAGCTCGCGAGCGAGGTCACCCTGGGCGCGGTGTCGGTCGCGGCGGCGGTGCGCCGCCTCGGGCTCAAGGGCGAGCTGCCCTCGGGCCGGGTGCGGGTCGACGTCGAGGAGCTCCTCGACGACCTCGCGCCGGTCGAGCTGGGCGAGACACCCGACCTCGACGCGCCCGCGCCCGAGGAGCCCCCACTCGAGAGCGACGACCCGATCACGCTCATCGTCGACGCCGCGCGGCGCGCCCCCTCGGGCGGCAACATCCAGCCGTGGCGCTTCGAGGCCGACGAGGACGAGGTTCGCTTCTACCTCACCCCCGAGCGCACGACCCGCATGGACGTCGCGCACCGGGCGGGCTACCTCTCACTGGGCGCGGCGCTCATGAACGCGCGAATCGCCGCCGCCTCGGTCGGCCGCCTCGGCACCGTGCGCCTCTTCCCGGCGGGCGCGAGGTCCCACCACGTGGCCACCCTGGCGCTGGGCCGCGAGCGTGACCACCAGCTCGCGCCGCTGCTCGGGGCGGTGGCCACCCGCACGGCCAACCGTCGCCCGGGGTCACCCCAGGGAATCGAGCCCGAGACGCTGGCCGCCCTGGCGAGGGGGGTCGAGCGTGAGGGGGCCCGGCTGCGGATCGTGATCGAGCGCGATGCGCTCAGCGAGATCGGCCGGATCCTCGCCGAGTCCGACCGATTGCGCTTCTTGCTGCCCGACCTGCACGGCGAGATGGTCAAAGAGCTGCGCTGGCCCGGCCTCGACTCGCTCGAGGAGGGTCTCGACGTGCGGACCCTCGAGATGGACGCGATGTCGACCGCCCTGCTCGAGGTGCTGAGCCGCCCCGAGGTGCTCGATCACGTGGCCCGCTGGCGTGGGGGGCGCAACCTGGGCCTGCGCACCCAGGCGATCATCGCCTCGAGCTCGGCGGTGGCCGTCATCACGGTGCCCCGTCCGGACCCGGCGTGGTTCGTGCGCGGTGGCGGGGCCCTCGAGCGCTTCTGGCTCGAGACCGACGTGGCTGGTTTGGCCGTCCAACCCGTCTCGCCGGTCTTCCTCTTCGCCCAGGACGACGAGGAGCTGCTGGGCTTGGCGGGGGAGCGTCACGTGGAGGAGATGGCCCACCTGCACCGTCAGTTCCGCCGCTTCTGGGAGCTCGACGAGACCGAGGCCCCCGCGATGGTGGTCCGGGTCTCGCACGCCCCGCGCCCGAGCGTGCGCAGCGTGCGGATCCCGCTCGGTGAGGTCCTGAGCCGCGCGGAGCCGCCGGCCTCGGGCCCCTCGACCCGGGCCTTCGACGCCCCGGCGTTCGACGCCTACTCGGCGACCCGCAAGAACTGACCGACGCCGGACGGCCCGAAAAACAACTCGTTCACAACGGGCGCGCCGTTCTGGTCACAAATAAGGCCGCGGCGCCCGAATAGGGCGCATTCGCCTCTTGTGGGCCCGGGTTTGACCCCGTTACTCTGGGGAGCGGACGTCGTGTGCTGAGACTCACCCGATATTCGCTGGCCGAACCGATCGTGGGGCACGAATATGACAACCGACATCTCGACGAGCGCTGAGGCCACCGCGGCCGAGACGCGCCTTGTGGTCGAGACGCTCCTGCGCGTCATCTCGGGCACCGAGATCGTGGCCGTCGTGACCCCCGAGGACACGACCGTGCCCGGGATCACGATGGAGCCGCTCGTGGGACGGACCGCGGGCGACGCGTTCACCAAGATCGTCGAGCGGGTCCGTACCGAGCTCGAGGGTGATCCGAGCGGGGTGGGCTCGTTCTCCCTCGTCGTCTCGAGGGTCGAGTGGGGTGTCCTGGTCGACCCGGTGGTGGTCGACGAGCGGGTCGTGGGGGCACTCGTCATCGCGCGCCACGGACGCAGCTGGTCCCGGCGCGAGAGCTCGCTCAGCCGCGCCTTCGCCCGCATGCTCAGCCGGGTCGCGGTGCTGGCCGGTCGCGAGAGCAGCCTGCTCAAGCAGCGCAGCCTCGACACCCTCGTGCGCCAGGTGGCCGAGATCCTCATGGCCGGCAACGCGGCCAACCTGCAGCACACCCTCGACAGTACGGTCCAGCTCCTGGGCGAGTACCTAGAGAGCGACGCCGCCTTCTTGCGGCGCAACGACCACGAGCGCGGCCTGTCGATCCTGGTCGCGGAGTGGCCGCACCGCGAGAACGTGCCCGACCCCGACCCGCTCGGCGAGGTCCCCTTCGACGTCGACCCGATCTTCGCCGCGATGAAGGACCTGAAGACGCCCTTCATGCCCGAGCAGTCTGAGACGCCCGAGGAGTACCTCGAGCGGGTGGAGAAGGGCTCGGGCGTCTCGGAGGTGGCCGGGGGCGCGGTGCCGCTGCTCATCGGCGAGACCACCTGGGGGATCCTGGGCTTCTTGCACTTCGGCCTGCACCGCTGGGTGCCCGAGGAGATCAACGCCCTCCAGGCCGTCGCCTCGATGCTGGCCCAGCTCCAGGCCCGCCTCGACGCCGAGGCCCGCACCCTCTACAGCGCGAACCACGACTACCTGACCGGCTTACCCAACCGGCCGGCCCTCGTCGCCGAGCTCGAGCGGCGCTTCGCGGCGGGACGGGCCACGGCCGTCATGATCATCGATCTCGACCGGTTCAAGATCATGAACGACTACCTGGGCCACGCCAACGGCGACGAGCTCTTGCGGGTGATCGCCGACCGGCTGCGCACGAGCGTGCGCCAGAACGACTTCGTCGCCCGCCTGGGCGGCGACGAGTTCGTCTTCCTGCTCGACAAGTGCCGCAGCGAGCTCGACGCCGTCGCCTCGGCCTACCGGATCCTCGAGGTGATCGGCCGCCCGGTCGAGATCATGGGCCAGGTGATGAACCACACGGCCTCGATCGGGGTGGCCCTGCCGCCGGCCGAGTCGCTGACCGCCCTGGAGTTGATCTCGCGGGCCGACGTGGCGATGTTCGAGGCCAAGTCGATGGGTCGGGGCCACGTGGTGGTCTTCGACGGCGGCCTGGCGAGGAAGGTCGACGACCGCAGCCAGCTCGAGATCCAGCTGCGCCAGGCGATCGAGGACGACGGGCTGCGCCTCCACTTCCAGCCCGAGGTCGACCTCAACACCGGCAAGCTCCTGGCGGTGGAGTCCCTGGTCCGCTGGGAGCACCCGACGAGGGGGCTCCTCGCCGCCTCGGAGTTCATCAAGGTGGCCGAAGAGACCGGACTCGTCACCAAGATGGGTCGCTGGGTCTTCGCCGAGGCCTGTCGCCAGTTGGGCGTGTGGCGCCACCGCCACCCCGAGCTCGACTTCACGGTGCGGGTCAACATGTCCCCGGCCGACTTCAAGATGGGCGATCTCGTGGGCTTCGTCGAACGATGCCTGCGCGAGAACGACGTGCCCGGCCACGCCCTGTGCATCGAGGTGACCGAGCACGCCGTCGTCACCGAGCCCGCCGAGACGGCGGCCCTCCTACGTGAGCTCCAGGCCCTGGGGGTGAAGATCGCCCTCGACGACTTCGGGACGGGCTTCGCCTCGATGACCGAGCTCAAGAACCTGCCGATCGAGATCTTGAAGCTCGACATGACCTTCGTGCGCGGCATCGTGCGCGACAACTTCGACCGGGCGATCGTCGAGTCGATCATCCACCTCTCCAAGGCCCTCAACCTCGAGGTCGTGGCCGAGGGCATCGAGTCGAGCACGATCGTCGACAAGCTCCGCGAGCTGGGCTGCCACCGCGGCCAGGGCTACCTCATCTCCATGCCGATGGCGGCGAGCGATCTCGAGACGCTGCTCGAGGCCGGCTCGGTCCTCGAGTCCCTCCTGCGCAGTGGTGACGTCGGCGCGCTCGACGCCTCCGATGCTTGACACCGACCCCCCCGCGGACGCCACCGGAGTCGACCTCAGCGAGGTCGACCAGCACGGCTACGAGCCCTGGGTCTTTAGGACCCTGCTGGCCGAGCTCGCGGTCGGCGAGTTGGGCATCAGCTTCATCTACACCCTGCTCGAGCGTCTCGCCGAGCGCCACGACCTCGACGACGCCGTGGTCGTGCTCTCCGACGACGCCTTCGGCACCCAGACCTTCCGACTGGGCGCGCGGGTCGAGCCGGTGGACATGATGACCCAGCTGGGGACCGACCCGGGGCTGTACTGCTCACCCGACGCGGTGCCCGAGTCCGAGGCCGAGGCGGTGCGCGCCGCCTGCCAGCTGGCGCTCTCGCTGCAGCTGGCCCGCTTCCGCGCCGGTCAGGACCCGCTCACCAACATCGCCAACCGGCGCAACTTCGACCAGGCGCTCCTGGTCGCCGCCGGACGGGCCGCCCGCTACGGCTGGCCCTTCACGCTCGTGCTGATCGACCTCGACGGCTTCAAGCTGATCAACGACGAGAGCGGCCACGAATTCGGGGACTACCTCTTGCGCCAGTTCGGCTTCGCGCTGCGCCGCTCCATGCGCGCCGGCGACACCCCGGCGCGCGTCGGGGGGGACGAGTTCGCGGTCATCTTGAACAACGCCGAGGGCAACGAGGCGCTCGGCTTCACCGATCGGCTGCGCCAGCAGCTCAAGGCCGGCGGGGTCCCGATCGACTTCACCGTGGGCACGTCCTCGGCGCCCCGCGAGGCGACCGACCCGAGTGAGCTGTTCCGACTGGCCGACGCGCGGCTCTACCAGAGGAAGGGCGGGCGGGACTGATGCTGCGGATCGAGGAGGACTTCGAGCTCGAGCTGCGCTCGCTGCCGGGCGTTCTCAACGTGGGTTTCGAGCGCGACGGGGAGGGTGGGGTCGCCACGGTGACCCTCGTCACCAACGCCCCCAACCGCGAGGAGATCACGACGGTGGCCCAGCAGATCTCCGCCCTGTACTACCCCGCGGCCAACGTGGTCGTCGACGACGTCAACCGGCTCACCGAGGCGACCCTGGGCGGACGCGGCGGGGCCCGGGCGGCCCTCGTGCGCGCCGAGTGCGACACCCAGGGGGTCTGCGAGGTCGTGCTCAACTACGCCGGGCGCCTGGCCACCGGCAAGGCCCCGAGCGGCCCGCTCATCGGTGGGGTGGAGGCCACGCTCGGCGCGTTGCGCCAGCTGGGCTTCGAGATCCCCTTCACCCTGCTCTCGGTCTCGCACATGATCGCGGTGCGCAACTGGCCCGTCGTGGTCGTGCTGCGCTCGACCCAGGGCGGGTCCGACCGCTTCGGCATCGCCCAGTCCGACAACGACGTGCTGGCCGCCTCGCGCGCGACCCTCTCGGCCCTCAACCGGCTACCGATGAGCGTGCGCGAGAACGGCGCGGCCCACTGACCTCCGCGCGGGTCGTCGCGGGCGCTCACGGAGTGCCGCGGCGGGGATCGCCGGGCGGGCCCTAGGATGCCCGAAACGACCAGGGAGGAACCATGCCCACCCGTAGCGCCCGCACGATCTGGACCGGGGGACTGCAGGACGGCTCCGGTCGCACCGAGCTCGTCTCCAGCGGCCTTGGCACCTACGACGTCTCCTTCCCGCGCCGCAGCGTCGACACGACCGAGGGCTTCACCAGCCCCGAGGAGCTGATCGCCGCGGCCCACGCCTCGTGCTACGCGATGGCCCTCTCGGGCGGCTTGGGCCGGGCCGGGGCGACCTCGATCGCACTCACCGTCGAGGCCGACGTCTCGCTCGGGCCGGACCCGGCCGGGGGCTTTCGCATCAGCGGGGTGGTGTTGCGCGTGCGCGGTCGCGTCGAGGGGCTCGACCAGGCGGGATTCCTCGCCGCCGCCGAGGCGGCCAAGGCGGGCTGCCCGGTCTCGAAGGCGCTCACCGGCACCGAGATCACCCTCGACGCCGCGCTCGACTAGGCGTCGAGCAGGCGCTCGAGCGCCGGCAGGGCGGCCTCGATCGCGCGCACGTCGCGCGGCTCGAGCCGCTCGAGGCGCGCGGCCAGCGTCGCGGCCCGCTCGACCCAGAGCCGCTCGAGGGTCTTGCGACCCTTGGCGGTGAGGGCGACGACGCAGGCCCGGCGGTCGTCGGGGTCGTCACGGCGCTCGACGAAGCGCCGCTCCTCGAGCGCGGCGACGAGCCGGGTGGCGACCGAGGGGTCGACGGACTCGGCGGCGGCCAGCGCGGAGATCCGCAGGGCCCCGTGGTCCTCGAGGGTCGCCAGGGCCGAGAGCAGCGACGGGCTGAGCCCGACGTCGGTGTCGCGGCGCATGACCTTGACCAGCCGGGTCACCACGAGGCGCAGCCGCGCCGCCGTGGGCGCCTCGGTCAGGGCGGCGCTCACCGGACCACCCCGCCGTCGAGGGCCGGCTCGCCGGGGACGCCCGCGGCGACCTCGGACATCTCGGCGACCACGGCCTCGGCCACCGGCGTCGGGGCGCCGTGGACGTAGCGCTTGCCGCGCAGGGCCGAGAAGGCCGCCCCGACGAGCGAGAGCGTGAAGGCCGTCAAAAAGACGATGACCAGGCCGTGGTGGAAGGGGTCCTGGATGAGGCCCGGGAAGAACCGCTTGCCGGTGAGCACGGCCCACTGGGCCGCGCTCACGTGGGCGACCGCCGGGCTGACGAGGAGGGTCTTCAGTGGGTTGTAGCCGAGGAACGAGGAGAAGAGGCTGCCCACGGCCGGCAGGTGCGCCACCGCCGTCGCCTGGGCCACGGGCACGCCGTGGGACGTGAGCCCCTTGAGCATCGCCGGGGGCAGGGCGTTGGTGAGCCCCACGATCATGAGCGAGAAGAAGATGCCCATCGAGAGCACCATGCCGGTGTTCATGAAGGCGGCCTGGATGCCGGCCGCGCCGCCGCGCTGGTCGGCCGGGACCGAGTTCATGACGGCCGCCTGGTTCGGCGCCGAGAACATCCCACCGCCGACGCCGTTCAGGGCGATCAGCAACGCGAAGACGGGGTAGCCGAAGTCGGTCGGCACCGTGAGCAGCCCGACGAAGCTCAGGGCGAAGACCACGAGGCCCGTCGTCGACAGCACCCGGGCACCGTGACGGTCGCTCAGCCACCCCGAGACCGGCCCGGCGACGAGGAAGCCGATGGTGAGCGGCAGCAGGAAGATGCCGGCCCACAGCGGGGTCGCGGAGAAGCTGTAGCCGTGCAGGGGCAGCCAGATGCCCTGGAGCCAGATGATCAGCATGAACTGGAGGCCGCCGCGGGCCACCGCCGAGATGAGTCCGGCGAAGCTGCCCATGAAGAAGGCCCGGATCCGAAAGAGGCGCAGGTTGAACATCGGGGCCGTGACGCGCAGCTCGATCCAGAAGAAGGCGGCGAGGGTCACCGCGGCGATGGCGAGCGAGCTGAGCACCAGCGGGGAGGTCCAGCCCATCGAGTGGCTCGCGTAGGGCTCGATGCCGTAGACGATGGCCACCAGCAGCGCCGTGAGGCCCACCGCGAAGGTCGCGTTGCCCCACCAGTCGATTCGCGAGGGGGTGCGCACGCCGTTGTCGCGCAGGCTGACGTAGCTCCAGATGGTCCCGAGGATCCCGAAGGGCACCGAGACCCAAAAGACGAGGCGCCAGTCGATGGCCGAGAGCAGGCCGCCGGCGATGAGACCGACGAAGGAGCCGCCGATGGCGGCGACCTGGTTGACGCCCATGGCCATGCCGCGCTGCTCGGTGGGGAAGGCGTCGACGAGGATCGCCGCGGAGTTGGCGAAGAGCATCGAGCCGCCGATGCCCTGGACGATGCGCCAGGCGACGAGCCAGATGGCGCCGGTCCCCCCGTGGAAGGGGTCGAGGGCGAGCAGGACCGAGGCCACCGAGAAGACGAGGAAGCCGAGGTTGAAGATGCGCACGCGCCCCACGATGTCGCCGAGGCGCCCGAGGCTGATCACGAGCACCGCCGTGACGAGGAGGTAGCCCATCATCAGCCACAGCAGGTAGCCGACGTTGGAGGGCGTGAGCGGGTTGAGGTGGATGCCGCGGAAGATCGCCGGCAGCGAGATAAGGATGATCGAGGAGTTCACCACCGCCATGAACACCCCGAGCGTGGTGTTGGTCAGCGCGATCCACTTGTAGCGCTCGGGGTGAGCGTGCTTGACGCCGAGTTGGGGCATCGGTCCTCCGGGGGATAGTTGCTTGACTTCATGCAAGTATATCCACGCCCGCGGGCGTCGTCACCCCAGGCGCACCGTCCCGTCGTCGAGGAGGGGCCAGTGGGGATTGTGGGCGATCTCCCAGCGGTGGCCGTCGGGGTCGAGGAAGGAGCCGGAGTAGCCGCCCCACGCGGTCGGCGCGCCGGGCCGGTCGAGCGTCGCCCCGGCGCGCTCGGCCGCGGCGAGGGTCTGGTCGACCTCGCCGTCCGAGCGCACGTTATGGGCCAGGGTGAACCCGCCCCCGCCCGTCCCGTCGGGCCGACCGGGGTCCTCGTCCATGGCCGAGCGCTCCCACAGCGCGAGCACCACCCCCCCGAGCTGGAAGAAGGCGATGCCCTCGTTCGGGCCCGTCGGGCTCGACCAGCCGAGGGCCTCGTAGAAGGCCCGCGATCGCGCGAGGTCCTCGACGGCGAGGGTGACGACCGAGAGGCGGGGCTCCACGGGGCCACTATCCCACTCGCGGGCCCCGGGGTTGGCCGCTCGTCGTCTTCGAGGGGCCTGAGTTCTCGCGGGTCGTTCCGTGACCCGTGGGGACGACCTCGGCCCCGGGGCCGTCCACCACCCCCGGCGGATCCAGCGTCGACGGGCCCTTTGCCCGTCGCCGGGGGTCGGAGCGTCGGACTCGCGGCGCGTCGAGCGCGACGAGGCCGGGGCCGGCGCGACCTC
Organism: Actinomycetes bacterium; assembly: GCA_021802025.1. Taxonomy (GTDB): domain Bacteria; phylum Actinomycetota; class Acidimicrobiia; order Acidimicrobiales; family RAAP-2; genus RAAP-2. The sequence goes on along the minus strand of JAKABC010000003.1, from coordinate 19,205 downwards.
CCCGACCAGACACGCCCGAGTCCCGGCGCTAGGGTCCTGCTCAATCGGCATCGCAGCGAGAGGAGACGGCATGTCCGCTCGATCCACCCTTAAGAGATTCACCCTCGTCGCCACGGTCGTGGCCGGGGCGGCCGCGGTGGTCGCGGTGCCGCTCGGAGCGGCTCAGCCCACCCTCCAGGCGGCGACGATCGCCCGGGACCCCCACGTCCTGATCGACGCGGCGGGTCACCCGCTCTACATCTTGACCTCGGAGGCGGGGGGCAAGATCAAGTGCGTGCGCGCGTGCACGCACCTCTGGCCGCCCGTCATGCTGCCGATCAACGTCGGCTCGTTGAGCCACTCGGCGGCGGTGAAGGGCTCGCTCGCCTGGGTGAAGCGGGGCAAGTTCCGCCAGGCCACCTTCAACGGCTATCCCCTCTACACCTTCTCCGGTGACACCAAGCCCCACGAGGCCAGGGGCATCGGGCTGAAGCTGGGCGCGGGCACCTGGGTGCTCGTCAACGCCTGGGCGAGGACCGCCGCGCAGACCCCGGAGAAGGTGGCTAAGACCACGACGTCGTCGTCCTCCTCGTCCTCCTCGGGCGGGGGCTGGTAGCCCGAGCCACCGGTCACTCGTGGCCGATCACTGAGAGTGCTCTCCGCCCCCCTCGGGCGGGGCTGTGGTAACCAGGGGGGACGAGCAGAGTCCTGGCGCGCCCCTCCGCGGCCGATCCCGAGAGGGTGGCCGACGTCCGCGACGAGGTGGAGACCCTCCTCGCCCGCCACGGACGAGAGGCCGGCCACTACACGGTCCTCGGCCCGGACCCCTGGCTGGTCTTCTTCGACCAGGGGCGCGAGGGCTTCATCGGTTTCCTCGAGGGACGCCGCGTCGTCGCGGCGTGGCGCTCGCCGGTCTGCGCGCCCGGGGTCGAGGGCGAACTGGTGGCCCGGCTCGCGCGCTACGCCACGAGCCGGCGCAAGTACTTCCTCGCCCTCGAGGTCAGTGCGGCGACCATGCGCGCCGCCGAGGCGCTGGGCCTGCCCGCCCTGTGGACCGGGGTCGAGAGCTACGTGGACCTCGCCCACTGGTCCCTCGCCGGCGGGCGGCGCCAGAAGCTGCGCTGGGCCCGTAACCACGCCGCGGGCCTCGGGGTGACCTGGCGCGAGGCCCACCCGCTCGAGCGGCCCGAGGACCGGGCGGCCCTGGCCTGGGTCGAGTCGGCCTGGAAGGCGGCGCGACCCGAGCGGCGCACCGACTCGTTCTTGCGCACCGACTACCTCGAGCTCGCCACCCTGCGGCGCTACTTCGCCGCCGAGCTCGCCGGGGCGGTGACCGCCTTCGTCGTGTGCACGCCGATCAACGCCACGGGCTGGTACCTCCAGGACCTGGTGCGCCTGGGTGACGCGGCGCGCGGCTCGCTCGAGGGCGCCCTCGCCCTGGCCCTCGACACCCTGCGCGACGAGGGGTTCGAGACCGTCTCCAACGGCCCGCTGCCGTTCTGGCGACCCGACGAGGGCCGCCAGGACCCCCACGACCTCGGGGTGGTGGGTCGGCGGGTGCTGGCCTTCTTCGACCACCAGTACCGCTTCAGCGGGATCAACCGGTTCCGCTCCAAGCTCGAGCCCGACCGCACCGAGGCGCTCTACGTGGTGCGCAGCCGGGGCGTCATCACCCCGGGGGTGGCGCGCTCGATCCAGCGACTCTTGAACCGGGGCGCCTAGGCCGCGCCCAGCGGGACCCGCCAGGTGAGGCGCGTCCCGTGGGGGTCGAGCGCCTCGATCGAGAAGTCGCCGCCCAGGATCGCGGCGCGCTGGGCGAGGTTCGCCAGCCCGAGCCCGGCGCCACCTCGGGCGGAGTCGACGCCGACCCCGTCGTCGAGCACCCGCAGGGTGATCGTGCCGTCGTCGACGGCGAACGCGACGGCGCAGTGCTCGGCGCGGGCGTGCTTGGCCACGTTGGTCAGGGCCTCGCGCAAGACGGCGAGCAGGTGGTCGGCCACCCGGGGCGGGACGGTGGTGTCGATCGGCCCGGAGAAGTCGAGCGTCGGGCGCGGGCCGAGGATCGCAGCGAGCTCGTCGATGAGGTCGGTCGCGTTGCGTCGCAGGCCCCCGGGCAGGGGGTCGGCGTCGAGCTGGTGGATCGTGGCGCGCAGCTCGTTGATCACGATGTCGAGCTGGTCGACCCCGCGAGCGATGGCCGCCCGGGTCGGGTCGCTGATCGCGTAGCGCGAGGCCTCCTGCAGGGCGAGCCCGATGGCGAAGATGCGCTGGATGATCCGGTCGTGCAGTTCGCGGGCGATGCGGTCCCGGTCCTCGATGACCGAGAGCAGTCGCAGCCGATCGCGCAGCCGGTTGTTCTCGATGGCGATGGCCGCGGCCTGGGCCAGGGCCTCGACGAGGGCCTCGTCCTCGTCGCTGAAGCGTTCGGCGTCGAGCTTGTTGGTGAGATAGAGGTTGCCGTAGACCGTGGAGGGGGTGCGCACCGGCACCCCGAGGAACGAGGTCATCGCGGGGTGCCCCTCGGGGAAGCCCACACTGAGGGGGTGCTCGGCGATCCGGTCGAGGCGCAGCGTCTCACCGTCGGCGACGACGACGCCCAGGACGCCCCGTCCGGTGGGCCGCGCGCCGATGGCGAGTTCGCGCTCCTGCGAAAGGCCGTACGTGATGAACTCGGCCAGGGCGGTCCGCGACTCGTTGAGCACGCCCAACGCGCCGTACTGGGCGCCAACCAGCGAGCAGGCCTCCTCGACCAGGTGGGTGAGCAGCGCCGCGAGCTCGACGTCCGCCTCGATCATGAGCACGCCGCTCAACAGGCGCTGGAGCTTGTCGACGTCGCGGACCTTGCGGTACGGCACGCCCAAAGAGTAGTGAGGGGCCGGGCGCGGCCCGACGACTCGACATTTTGACTACTACCCGCGCGGGTGCGATAGTGGGCGTGATGGCGATTCGCGTCTTCTTGCTCGACGACCACGAGGTGGTCCGCGAGGGGATCCGCAGCCTCCTGGAGTACGACGAGGAGATCGAGGTGGTGGGCGAGGCCTCGACCGTGGCCGAGGCGATGACCCGGATCCCGCTGGCCCACCCCGACGTCGCGATCCTCGACGTGCGCCTGCCCGACGGCAGCGGCATCGAGGTCTGTCGGGACATCCGCTCCGACGATCCGTCGGTCACCTGCCTGATGCTGACGAGCTACGCCGACGACGAGGCCCTCTACGCCAGCGTCATGGCCGGCGCCGCGGGCTACGTGCTGAAGCAGGTGCGCGGGCGCGACCTCGTGGCCGACGTCAAGAAGGTCGCCGGGGGCGGCACCTTGATGGACGGCCGGGCGATCGCCCGGGTCATCGAGCGGATCACCAACCCACCGAGCCCGAGCGACGAGTTAGCCGCGCTCTCGCCCCAGGAGCGGCGCCTGCTCGACCACATCGCCGAGGGCCTCACCAACCGCCAGATCGCCGAGGTGATGTTCCTCTCGGAGAAGACCGTGAAGAACTACGTGACGAGCCTGCTGGCCAAGCTCAACATGGCCAACCGCACCGAGGCCGCCGTTTTCGTGACCCGTCTGCGCGACGGGACGCTCGACCAGCCCTAGGACCTAGGCCGTCCCGACCAGGTCGAGACCCCGTTCGGCGAGGCGCCGCTCGAGGGTGCGGCGCTCCTGCTCGGGGTGGGAGAAGTCGTCGGGCGCGACCGGGACGTCGTGGGCGAGGCAGAGCTTCACCAGCGCACGGTCGTAGGCAATCTCCGCCGCTAGGGCGGCGTAGGCGCCCTTCTGGCGCCGCGACGAGGTGCGGACCATCTCGCGGCGGCAGGTGCGCGCGTACTCGACGAGTCCGTCGTCGCGGATCTCGCTCGGCCACTCGGCGAGGGCCCGCGTCAAGAGCTCGACGTACATCGACACGCGTCCATCCTCCCCGTGGCCCGACGGCCCCGCCTAGGGACCCTCGTCCCGTGCTCGTCGCGATCGTCGTCCGCCTCGGACGACCGCACCCGCGACGGGGCCACCCCACCCGATGACGATCGGGTGGGCCACCGGCCGTGGACTCGTCCTGCCCATACGCCCCCCTCGATGAGGACGGCGCCGCCGGACCGGTCGCAGGGGCCGAGACGACGGTCATCGTCCGACCCGGTCCGGCGGCACCGTCCCGTAACAGTGTGGGCGACGCGGACCCGGCCCGGGCCGTGACCAAGGTCCCGATATGGACGGACGTTCGTCCCTGTCGGCGGCCCGTTTTCGGGCACCAGACTGGGTACGCCTCGAGAAAGAGCGTCGAGAGGCGAAGGAGGAAGTCCATGCAGAGGAAGTTCTTCGACATGCTGCTGAGCGTCACGGGTCTCGTCCTGGTCGTGGCCCTCCTCATCGGCGGGGGCCTGCTGCTCTGGGGGGCGAACTTCGCGAACTCGAGCGTCCGCGCCCAGCTGGCCCAACAGGACATCTTCTTCCCGACCCGGTCGGCCTTCGCCGCGGCCCAGCCCGGCACCGAGGTCACGCCCGCGATGAAGCCGTACCTCTTGCAGTACGCCGGCCAGCAGGTCCTCACGGGAGCCCAGGCCGAGGCCTACGCCAACCACTTCATCGCCGTCCACCTCTCCGAGATGCCCTACGGCGGCGTCTACTCCAAGGTCTCGGCCGCCTCGCGCGCCAACCCGACCAACACCGCCCTCGCGAGCGAGGTCCAGACCGTCTTCCAGGGGACGACGCTGCGCGGCCTCCTGCTGGAGGCCTACGGCTTCAGCCAGTTCGCGCTGATCGCCGAGTGGGGCGCGCTGTCCTGCTTCGTCGGGGCCGCGGTGATGCTGATCCTCGTGCTCATCGGCTTCGCCCACGCGCGGCGGACCCCGGTGACCGAGCAGTTGGTGGTGGCCACCCCCGAGGAGGCCAAGGTTCTGATCGGCGTGTGACCTTCCCCGACCACCGATCAGGCGGCCCGGCTCTCTGAGCCGGGCCGCTCCCTACTCGGGGCTGGTCGCGGGGCGCACCCGGCGCGCCGGCCACGGGACGATGCCCGACACCCGGGCCTGGTAGTCGCGGTACGACGGGTACTTCGAGGCCGAGATCTCCTCGGTGAAGCGCGTCGAGCCGACGAAGAGGCCCGTGAGCGCGACCGGGCACAGGACGGTCCAGTCGAGGTGGCCCACGGCCAGCGCGCCCAGCGCGTAGACGAGCCACCACTGGGCGAGCTCGAAGAAGTAGTTGGGGTGGCGCGAGTAGGCGAAGAGTCCGGTCGTGAGGAAGTCGGCCTCGGGTGGCCGGCCGGCCGCGCGGGCGAGTCGCTTGGACTCCTGGAAGCGCCACTGCTGCTCGTCGGCCAGCGTCTCGAGGGCCAAAGCGACGAGGAACACCACGGCCACGAACGCGTCGGCGAGTCCGTAGTGGGCGTGGCGGCGGTGCTGGTACGCCCGCCAGGCGGGCATCGTGATCAGCACCAACAGCGCGTTCTGGGCCAGGACGATGAAGCCGAGGTTGAACAACTGGAACTGCCAGCGGGTCATGCGCGCGCGCAGCACCGCCCACCGGTAGTCCTCGACGCCTCGGTAGCCACCCTTGCGGGCGAAGTTGAAGGTCAGGCGCGCCCCCCACAGCGTGACGAGGGCGGCGAGCACGTCGAGGGGAGCGTCGCGGCCGTGGTCGGCCCAGGCGAAGACCCAGGTGTAGAGAACCGGCAGGACCGACCAGAGTCGGTCGACCCAGGAGGTGTCGCCCGAGACGAGCGAGGCGACCCAGGAGAATATCGACGCGGCGCCGGCGAGCGCCAGGACGAGGACGAGCGGGGCCACGGCCGACGACCCTACCGGGCTCCGTCGGTCTCATGGTCCCGGGCTCGCGGTAACGGTCTCGGCCCGGGTGGCGCGAGCGGAGCTCCCTAGACTCGCGCCGTGCGCACCTCGGTGGACGCGACGACGATCGGTGAGGCCTGGCTCGCGATCGCCCGACGGATCCTCACCGACGGGGTGGCGTCGAGCTACGACGGCCGGGCCATCCACGAGCTCCTGGGCGTCGCGGTGCGGGTCGCGAGTCCCGACCCGTCCGACGAGCTGATCGAGCGCTGGGCGCCGCGCGAGCGGCGGGACTGGATGCGGGCGAACTTCGCCTCGTTCGAGCGCGTCGCCGAGCTCGGCGACGCCGACAGCTACGCCACGCGGCTCTTCGACTACGCCGGGACCGGGCTCGACCAGGTCCGCGGGGTGATCGAGCGCCTGGTGGCCGACCCCACGAGCCGCCGGGCGTCGATCACGACCCTCCAGCCCCTCTCCGACACGACCTACGTGCCCTGCGTGAGCCTGCTCGACTTCTTCATCGACGGTGGCGCGCTGAACCTGGTCGCCTACTGCCACTCCATCGACTTTGGGACCAAGGGTTTCGCCAACCTCGAAGAGCTGGCCGGTCTCCAACGTCGCGTGGCCGACGCGGTGGGCTCACCGGTCGGGGAGTTGACCATGCTCGTCAAGTCAGCGCACCTCTACGAGGCCGACCTCGAGGCGATTCGCCTGGTCCTCGACGAGCGCGCCTAGCCGCCGAACGCGGCGAGCTGGCCCAGCATCGACGGGGTCACCACGATCGCGTCGGCGGGCGTGACCACGGGCCGAGACTCGTGGTTCGCGGTCGCGTCCACCGAGACCGTGACCGGCGAGGACGGCCCGAGGGCGCGCGGGCTCGGCGAGGTGATCGTGACCGACCCGGCCGTCGCGGTGGTGCCCGAGGTCGTCAGGCTGATCGAGTAGGTCCCGGCGACCGTCGGGGTGGCGCCGGTGGCCACTCCGAGGACCGGGGCGAGGGCGTCCAGAACCGACTGCAGAGTCCCGGTCTCGGTGAAGGTCCCGTGGGACGAGCTGGAGGGGGCGGTCTCGACGAGCGAGGCGAGGGCCGCGATCACCGCGCGGGCGAGCGCCTGGGCCCGGGCGACCTGGGCGGCCGAGGGCTGGTGCGCGGCCGCGAACCGGTCGATCAGGCTCTGGGGGATCTCGAACCACCGCCCCTGGAGCATCTGGTCGGCGGCCGCGAGGACGCCCTCGGGCACGTTCGCCCCGGGCAGTGCGTCGAGACGGGCCGGGTCGATCTCGACGTACAGGTTGGCCCCGATCGCGCGCACGTCGAGCACGGTGGTGCCCGCGACCGCGAGCCGAGCCTCGCCGTCGACCGACGAGCCCGCGCCCGAGAGGTTGGCGCCGTTGGCGCTCGCGAGGTCGAGGGTGAGCGAGAGGTTCTTCACCTGGAAGGCGGCCTTGGTGAGGTTGGGATTGGTGCTCGAGAGGGAGCCGGTCACGTGGAGCTGGAGGTACGGCGAGGCCCCGAGCGAGGTCACCGCCTGATCGACGGTCGCCGGGGCGCCGCAGGCCGACAGCCCGAGGGCCCCGGCCGCGAGCAGACCCACCAGGGTGAAGGCCTTCATGGGACTCCCTTCGCGGTCTCCCCCACGGGCGAACCTACCAGCGGCCCCGGGGGTCGCGACCGCCACCGTAGAGTTCGACCATGACCGATCCCCATCCCCCGAGCACCGACGTCGCCTTCGCGAGCGCCCACGAGGTCACGGCCCGGCTCGGGGCCGGCGAGCTGACCTCGGCCGAGCTCGTCGAGGCGCTGACGGCGCGCATCGCGGCCCTCGACGCGACGGGCACCCCCACCGAGCTGCGCGCGATCGCGGCCCTGGCCCCCGACGCGGGGGCCCTCGCGGCGGCCCGCGACGCGGAGCGCTCTCGCGGCGAACGCCGCGGGCCCCTCCACGGGGTGCCGGTGCTGGTCAAGGACAACGTCGAGGCGGAGGGTCTGCCCGGGGCCGCCGGCTCGACGGCCCTGGTCGGGCGACCGGCGCGCGAGTCGCCGCTCGTCGCGCGGATGCGCGCGGCCGGCGCCGTGGTGCTCGGCTCGACCAACCTCTCGGAGTGGGCGAACATCCGCTCCAACCACTCCTCGAGCGGCTGGAGCGCCACCGGCGGGCTCGTCGTCAACCCCTGGTCGCTCGACCGCACGGCCGGCGGCTCGTCCTCGGGCTCGGGGGCGGCCGTGGCGGCCGGGCTCGCGCCCTTAGCGGTCGGGACCGAGACTGACGGGTCGATCGTCTGCCCGTCGTCGGTCAACGGCGTGGTCGGGCTCAAGCCGACCGTCGGGACGGTCCCGACGCATCGGGTGGTGCCCATCTCGGCCAGCCAGGACAGCCCCGGGCCGATGGCCCGGCGGGTCGACGACGCGGCCCTCCTCTTTGGCGTCCTGTCGGGCCAGAGCGCGCCGGCGACGGCCGCGTCGCCCCTGCGCGTCGCCTACGCCACCACGTGGCGCACGGGACACCCCGCCACCGACGCCCACTGCGACGCGGTCGTGGCCGGGCTGGCCGGCGCCTTCGACGCGGTCGTGTCGCGCGACGTCGCGACCCCGGGCGAGGCCGAGGGCGAGGACGAGCTCACGGTGCTGCTCTGTGAGCTCCTCGACGACCTCTCGGCGTACCTGGCCGAGCGCCCGGGCGAGGGGGTGCGCTCTTTGGCCGACGTCGTCGACTACGAAGAGCTCAACGCGTCGCGCGAGATGCCCTTCTTTGGCCACGAAAACTTCACGGCCGCCCTGGCCTCGGGGGGGCGCGCGGGCGAGCGCTACGCGCCGGCGCGCGAGCGCAACCTCGCCTGGGCGCTCGCCACGTGCCTGGAGCCGGCGCTCGAGGGCGTGGACGTGCTCCTCGCGCCGAGCTACGCCCCGGGGTGGAAGATCGACCTCACCCTGGGCGACCACGCCGGGATGGCCAGCCCCGCCACGATGGCCCCGGCGATCGCTGGCTGGCCGATCGCCTCGGTCCCGGTGGGCCTGGTGGACGGGCTGCCGGTGGGCCTCGCCGTCATCGGCCGGGCGCAGAGCGACTGGGTCGTCCTCGAGGCGGCCCGGCGCATCGAGCGGGTCGTCGCCATCCCCGCGAGCCGGCCCGCCTGGCGCGCGCCGCGGCGGGGCTAGCCGGCCGGGACGAGGGGGTGCTGGCGCGCGAGTCGCCGGCGCGCGACGAGCCCGATGAGGGCCGCCACGACGCACGCCGCGGCCCCCGTCGCCAGCCCGACCCGACCGCCGACGGTGTTGGTGATCCACCCCACCAACGGCCCCCCGACGGGGGTCGAGCCCATGAAGGCCACGGCCCACAGGGCCATCACCCGGCCGCGCATCTGGGGGTCGGTGCCCAACTGGAGCGTGGAGTTGGCGATCGAGAGGAACGACACCGAGGTGAAGCCGACCAGCACGAGCGCGACGAGCTCGAGCCCGAGGCTCGGGGCGAGGGTCGCCAGCACCATCGCCGCGCCGAAGAGCGCCGCGGTGCGCACGAGCGCCGTGAGACCGGTCCGGCCGCGGGCCGCCACGAACAGACCCCCCACGACCGCGCCCACGCCCATCACGGCCATGAGGGTGCCGTAGACGGCGGAGTGGCCGTGGAAGACCCTCTCGGCCACGACCGGCAGGGTCACCTGGAACTCGTAGGTGAGCATCCCCACGAGTCCCATCATCACCAGGGGGACGGCGAGGGTCGGCGTGTGGCGCACGTAGCGCAGCCCCTCGCGTAGCTGGCCCCGGCCCCGCTCGTTGCGCGGGGCCGGGGTGAGCGTCGTGAGGTCCATGGCCATCAACGAGGCCACCACCGCGACGAAGCTGAGGGCGTTGAGCGCGAAGCACCAACCTTCGCCGACCGCGGCGATGAGCACCCCGGCCGCGGCCGGTCCGACCACGCGGGCGACGTTGTTCATCGTCGAGTTGAGGCTCACGGCGTTGCGCAGGTCCGTGGGTCCGACCATCTCGAGGATGAACGACTGGCGCGAGGGGTTCTCGAAGGCGTTGTTCAGTCCCAGGACGACCGCCAGCACGCACACGTCGACGAAGGTGACGCGGTGCGTCAGGGCGAGGACCGCCAGGGCGGCGGCCTGGAGGCCCATCACGGACTGCAGGATCACCATCAGCCGGCGCTTGTCGACGCGGTCGGCGACCACGCCGCCGTAGGGGCCGAGCAGGAGAACGGGCAGCGTCTGGAGCGCTACGACCCACCCGATGGCCGTCGCCGAGTGGGTCAGGGTGAAGACCAGCCACGACTGGGCCGTCGTCTGCATCCACGTGCCGACCAGGCTCGTGGTCTGGCCGAGGAAGTACTTGCGGTAGTTGGGGTTCGAGAGCGACGAGAAGGTCCGCCGCGCGGAGGCTCGGGCGTTCATCGTCCCTCGCGGAGGGTCTCGACGATCGCCTCGAGGGCCGGGAGGGCCTCGACGAGGTGTCGCCGCTGGGTCGGGGTGAGGGCCTCGAGGGCCCGGGCGAGGGCGTCGGTGCGCTCGTCGCGCATGGTCTGGACGAGCCGGCGCCCGCGCGCCGTGGGCGATATCCGCACCACGCGGGCGTCGGCCTCGCCCGAGGTGCGCGCGACCAGGCCCGTGGACTCGAGTTGGGCGACGATGCGCGAGACCATCGTGGGGTTGAGCCCCTCGCTCGAGGCGAGGTCGCCCGAGCCGATCGCCCCGGCGCGGGCCACGGCCGTCAGGACCTCGCGCTGGCTGGGGGAGAGGTCGGTGTCGGCGTGGGCCAGGCGCAGGTACCGGTTGAGCCGGCCGAGCAGGGTGCGCAGCCGCTCGGCGGTCTCGGTGCGGGTGGAGGTCTCGGCCACGCCCCCACCTTAGGGGTAGTTGCCTGCTGGCAAGCATCTGATCCCTCGGCCGCACGGCACGGCGGCTAAGGTGCCGGCGTGGCGGGACCGGTGCGGTGGGGGGCGGTGGCGCTCGACTGCGCCGACCCGGCCCGGCTGGGGGAGTTCTGGGCGGCCCTCCTCGGGGGTGAGGTGACCGTCGCCACCGAGGGGTTCGTCGCGGTTCTCGCCCAGGGCGTCTGGCTGACCGCCCAGCGGGTCGAGGGGTACCGACCCCCCGCGTGGCCCGACGGCGACCCGCCCAAGCAGGTCCACCTCGACCTCGCGGTCGACGACCTCGAGGCCGGCGAGGCCCACGCGCTGGCCCTCGGAGCGACTCGCGCGGCCCACCAGCCCGCGCCCGAGCGCTTCCGGGTCTACGTTGACCCGGCGGGCCACCCCTTTTGTCTCACCACGCTCATCCCCTAGCGCGACGGCCGGTGAGGCGTCGGTCGGGCACGATCCACATCGCCGAGACCGCCGCGGCGCAGGCGTACATGAGGTACGGCGTCACGAAGGCGAGCGCGATTCCCACGAGGTAGATCACGACCGACAGCGCCCCCTTCACGTCGACGGCCAGCGCGCGTGCGAGGACCCGGTCGTGGTGGTTGGCCCGCAGGACCGTGCGCCCGAGGACGAAGTAGGCGACGGCCGATCCCACGGCGACCAGTCCGTAGGCGACGGCCGGGGCGGTCGCGCGGTAGGCGTCGGCGACCCACTGGGTGGCGAAGGGGACGAGCGAGAGCCAGAAGAGCAGGACCAGGTTGGCCCACATCACCGCCCCCGAGATCGAGGTGGTGGCGCGCAGGAGGTGGTGGTGGTTCACCCAGTAGATGGCGATCGCGGTGAAGCTGAGGACGTAGACGAGCAGGTTGGGCAGTCGGTGTTCGATCGCGGTCCACGCCACGCCCCCCGGGGGGCGCAGTTCGAAGGCCATCAGGGTGATAATGACGGCCATGACGCCGTCGCTGAACGACTCGAGCCGTCGAGCCGAGATGACCTCGTGGTCGCCCTCCATCGCCTGAAGTGTAGGGAGCCGCGAGCGGGCGCCTAGGCCATCGTGCGGGCCAGGTCCTCGCGGACGTCGATGAGGTGGTGCTCGGACTCGTGGACGGCCTGGGCGCACAGCCAGGCGACGCTGACCGGCTCGTCGCGCCCGGGAAAGAGGACGGTGCGCCCCAGCAGCGCCGCGGGGACGCACGCCACGCTGCGCCCGAAGAGCGCCGCCAGCGCCCGCAGCTCGGCCGTGACGGTCTCGAGGGTGTCGCGGGCGTAGAAGCCGAGGTCGACGCGCTCGTCGCGGAACATGGCGGGTGCGACCACGATCTCGGGCGAGGCGCAGGCGAGGAGGATCCGCTCGCGCAACGTGACCAGGACGTCGCGCACGTGGCCGCCGTACTCGAGCGCCGACCACCGTCCCGGCGCCATCCGCTCGCCCACCCGCAACCCCATCGCCGAGAGGGTCGCGATGATCTCCTCGGTCGCCCCGCGCACGCGGTCCGGGACGTCGGCGACGTCCACGGCGCTCCAGCGGAACCCGCAGTCCGGGCAGCGCTCGTCGTAGGGCGACACGGCTACTTGCCGAAGCGCCGCTCGCGCCGGGAGAAGTCGCGCAGGGCGCGCAGCAGGTCGACCTTGCGGAAGGCGGGCCAGTAGGGGTCGACGAAGGCGAATTCGGCGAAGGCCGACTGCCAGAGCAAGAAGCCCGAGAGCCGCGACTCGCCGCTCGTGCGGATGACGAGGTCGATGTCGGGCAGGTCGGCCGCGTAGAGGTTGCGCGCGAGGCCCTCGGCGTCGATGCGCTCGGGCAGGTCCTCCGGGGCGACACCCTCGGCGAGCAGGTCGGCGACGAGCGAGCGCGCCGCGTCGACGACCTCCTGGCGGCCCCCGTAGCAGAGCGCGATGTTGACGGTCATGGCCGGCGCGGCGATACCGGCGGTCCGGTCGGCCGCCGCCTTGGCGGCGAGCGCGAGCTCGGGGGGCAAGAGGTCGAGGCTCCCACTCACGGTGAGGGTGAAGTGCAGGCGCTGGGCGACCCGTGGCAGTCGGCGGAAGAGGTCGGTGAGGACCTCGAAGTACGGGTCGAGTTCGGCCGCCGGTCGCGCGAGGTTCTCGGTGGAGAGGACCCAGGCGGTGACGGCGCCGATGCCGAGTTCGGCGCACCACTCGATGAGCTCTTCGAGCTTGCGCATGCCGGCCTCGTAGCTGGCCCGGTACTCCCCGTCGGTCACCTCGCGCGCGAAGCGCCGGTGGCCGTCGGCGATCACACCCACGTGGCGGGGTAGTCGATCAGCGGGCAGCGCGGCGCTGAGGCGGCGCTCGTAGTAGCGGTAGGCGGTCCGCCGTAGGGCCATGCGCACTCCGAGGTCTGAGGCTTCAGGCCAATGTACTCCCCACCTTCTCGCGCGGGTCGTACCCGTCACGGGGCCGCGGTAGGGTCCCGGGGAGAGTCCGGGGGGTCCCATGGCCGAGGTCGTCGTGTTCCACCACGCGCTGGGCCTCACGCCCGGCGTCGAGTCGTTCGCCCAGAGGTGGCGCGACGAGGGACACGTCGTCCACGTCCCCGACCTCTACGAGGGGCGCACCTTCTCCGACCTCGACGAGGCGGTCGAGTTCGTGGACGCGAAGGGCATCGGTCACTGGATCACGACCGCGACGGCCGCCGCCGCCGAGCACCCCACGGCCTCCGCCTTCGCCGGCTTCTCGCTCGGCTCGGCGTGCGCCCAGTACGTCGCCCAGTCCACCCCGGGGTCCCGCGCCGCCCTGCTCTTCCACGGGGCGCTCTCGCTCTCGACCATCGAGCTGGACTGGCCCGAGGGCCTCCGTCTTCAGGTGCACACCGCCGAGGCCGACCCCTGGGTCGAGATTGACGAGGTCCAGAGCCTGATCGAGTCGGTCGACGGCGCCGAGCTCTACCTCTACCCCGGGAGCGGCCACCTCTTCGCCGACCCGTCCACTGGTGACTACGACGAGGCGAGCGCCCGCCTGCTCAGCCAGCGGGCCCTCGCGCTGCTCGGTTCGATCTAGCTCGCGCGGCGCGGCCCGATTCGCTAGAGTCGCCTCGTCACAGAAGGGGGCGAAGTGGCGAGGGTCGAGACGGTTAACGCGGCGAGCGACCTCACCCCCCGCCCCCCGATCCAGATCGTGCCGCTGCGGGCTCTGCCGGTGAGCGCGCTCGTCGCGGCCTTCGTCGCGCTGTCGATTGGCGAGAACTGGAAGTGGGGGCTGATCTTCTGCCACGTCGCCGGCGGGGGGATGTGGACGGCCATCGACCTCTTCGTCGGCCTGATCGTGGGTCCCATCCTTGGACGGCTCTCGGTCTCGGCCCGGGCCGAGTTCATGTCGCGCTTCATGCCCAAGATGGTTGTCTTGATGCCGACGATCGTGTTGATGACCCTCGCCACGGGCTTCCAGGTCGCCGGGTCCCTGGGCAACCTCGCGGTGGGGAGCCCCAACCACGCGTGGCTTATCGCGTCGTTCGTCGTCGTGGGCGTCATGGCCGTCATCGCCCTGGGGATCCTCGAGCCGGCGAACATCGCGGTCCTGATGGAGATGAACAAGCCGCGGCCCAACGGCGAGCGCATCGGCCGGCTTATGCGACGCTTCATCTACACGGCCGGCGTCACCGGCCTCATGCAGATCGCGACCCTCGTGATCATGACGCGGGTGGCGTCGCGATGACCGATCCCACAGAGCCCGAGCGCCCGATGCCACCGGTGGGGTGGCTCTCGACGGCCGCCCTGGGGTGCGTGATCGTGGGCGGGATCCTCATCGCCTCCTACGCTCCGCGCCCGGCCCCGCTCGCGGTCCCGACCGCCCTCACCGTCGTGGCCTACGCCTTGATGGTGGCGGCCCTCGTCCTCTTGAGTCGGATCGCCGGCTTCGCCTGGTCGACGTTCGTGCGGCTCTTCCGCTGGGCCCTGCTGGCCTACGTGGTCATGTCGGGGATGATCGAGTTCGCCTTCATCCACGACCACACCCGGGGGACGACCCTCACCGAGGTGACCTTGATGCTCGTCATCTTCGCGCTGAGCGTGCCCACGACGATCGCCTTCACGTCCGCGCGCTACGCCGACACCTAGGCCGTCGCGTGGCGCGCGACGGGTCCGGGGACTCGGGGCGTCCCTCACCCCCCGAGGCGATCCGCCCGGTCGAGGACGACCAGTGGCCGATGGTGGCGTGGCTCTACCAGCTGTTCCGCCACGACCTGGCCCTCGTGGTGGACGGGCTGCCCTACGAGGACGGCCGCTACGCGCACCGACCCCTCGACGCCTACCCGTCGCCCGACCACCTCGGCTACGTCGCCTGGCGGGACCACCCTCGCACCGGTCGGCCGGCGCCCGTCGGCTTCGCCCTCTGCGAGCGCCGGGACCCCGTGACCTGGACGATGGACGCGTTCTGGGTCTCGCCGGTCACTCGTCGTGAGGGAGTGGGCCACCGTCTCGCCCTTCACGCCCTCTCGCGCCACGCCGGGGGGTGGGTGATCGCCTTCCAGCACGAGAACCCGTCGGCCGGGGCGTTCTGGCGTCGCGTGGCCGACGACGCGTTCGGCGCGCGGCGCTGGATCGAGCGGCGTCGCCCGGTCCCCCAGCGTCCCGACGTACCGGCCGACCACGAGATCGTGGCCCGTCGCTGAGGTGCCGGCTAGGCGCCGGTGAGGGCGTCGCGGGCGATTCCCGCGAGGAGCCCGGGGAAGACGAACCGGTGGAAGGGGGCGACCGCGTACCAGTAGAGGCGACCCAGCAGCCCGCGCGGGTAGAACGTCGCGGTCTGGGTCAGGGTCGAGCCCCCGCCCTCGGCTGGGGCGACCGCGAAGGTGAGGTGGGCCGCCCCGGGTAGGCGCATCTCGGCGCGCAGCGAAAGTCGCTGCGGCGCCTCGAGGGTCTCGACGCGCCAGAAGTCGAGTGGCGCGCCCACCTCCAGACGCGCCGGGCGCCCCCGGCGCATGCCGGGCCCGCCCACGAGGGAGTCCAAGACGCCGCGCAGGCGCCACAGGGCGTCCCCGGCGTGCCACCCGGTCGCCCCGCCCAGCGCCGTGACCGCGGCGAAGACGCGCTCGGGGCTCGCCGCCACCGTGGTGGTGCGCACGTCGCGTAGCACGGTCCCCCCGGCCCAGTCGGGGTCGGTCGCCTGGGCGGAGAAGACGGCGTAGTCCGCGTCGGCGAACGTGGTCGGCGTGGCGCCCTCACGCGTGACCCGCAACGCCCGCGCGACGGACTCGTCGAAGCTGAGGGGCGGGCGTAAGAGGAGCTTCTCGGTTGAGACGGCCGACGGCGAGACGACGACCTCGTTGATCAGCGACTCGACGAGCTCCGCGGCGAGGGGGACCGGGACCGGGGTGACCAGTCCGACCCAGTGGCTCGAGAGCCGAGGGGTGAGCAGCGGCACGCGGATGAGTCGGCGCTCGGGCAGTCCCGCCACCCGGGCGTAGCGGCGCATCATCTCGGCGTAGGTGAGGACGTCCGGCCCCCCGACCTCGTAGACGCCCGGCCCGAAGGTCGGATCGAGCACCGCGCGCACCACGAGGTCGCGGACGTCGGAGACGGCGATGGGCTGGCAACGGGTCGTGACCCACCGGGGGGTGACCATGACCGGAAGCACGTCGACGAGGTAGCGCAGCATCTCGAAGCTCGCCGAGCCCGACCCGATGACGACGCCGGCGCGCAGTTCGACGGTGGGTATGCCCGAGGCGGCGAGGACGCGTCCCACCGTGTGGCGACTCGCGAGGTGCGTGCTCAACCGATCGCTGTCGCGCCCGAGGCCACCGAGGTAGACCACGCGCGATACCCCGGCGTCGCGCGCGGCGTGGGCGAAGTTCTCGGCGTGGCGCCGCTCGGTGGCGGCCCACCGCGGGCCCTCGCCGATCGAGTGGACGAGGTAGACCGCGACGTCCACGTCCGCGAGGGCCGGGCCGAGGTCGGCGTCGAGCGACCCGGCCACGACCTCGACCCCGGCGGCCCACGGGGCGGGGGCGAGCTTCGCCGGGGTGCGCGCGAGGACCCGGACGGTGGCGCCGCGCTCGAGCAGCGCCGGCGCGAGACGGCCGCCGACGTAGCCGGTGGCGCCCGTCACGAGGACGCGGGGTGGGCGGTTCGATTCGGGGGGATGGGTCACGGTGGCTCTTCCCCGCACGTTAGGGGGGCTGAGGTCGCCTCCGACGGGACCAATGTCCACCCGGGACCAAAGTCGCTAGTGGCGGGGGCAGCGCCGCCCGTAGGGTCAGCGCGTGACCGTCGATACGCGAGGGACCGAGGGGGCGCCGAGCCCCGCGCCCCGGGCGATCTCCTTCGACCGGCGTCCCCTTCTCGTCTTCTGGGAGACAACTAAGGCCTGTCCCTTGGCGTGCCGGCACTGCCGCGCCGACGCCCAGCTCGTCGGGGGGCCCGACGAGCTCACGACCGCCGAGGGGCTCGCCCTCATCGACGACCTGGCGACCCTGGGCAGCCCCCGGCCGATCCTGGTGCTCACGGGCGGGGACTGCCTGATGCGCGACGACCTCGTGGAGCTGGCCCGCCACGCCCACGAGGCCCACCTCCCGGTCGCGGTCGCCCCCTCGGTCTCCCCGCGGCTCACGTCGCCCACTCTCGAGGCCCTGCGCGAGGTGGGGGTGAAGAGCGCCTCGCTCAGCCTCGACGGCGCCGGCCCGGCCTCTCACGACACCCTGCGGGGGATCGAGGGCCACTTCGAGGCGACCCTCGAGGCGATCGACCGACTCGTCGCGCACGGCTTCTCCACGCAGGTCAACACGACGGTGATGCCCTCGAACCTCGAGGAGCTCGCCGACGTGGCGGGACTCGTCGCCGAGCACGGCGCCGACGTGTGGGAGGTCTTCTTCCTCATCACGACGGGCCGCGGGTCGGCCATCGCCTCGACCACGCCGCGCGAGAACGAGGACGTCTGCCGGTTCTTGGTCGACGCGTCGCGCTACGGGGTGACCGTGCGCACCGTCGAGGCGCCGTTCTTCCGCCGGGTCGCCCTCGAGGGGGCGGGCGAAGGTGGCGAGTTGTACCGTCACCTGTCGGCGCGTCTCGCCGAGCGCCTGGGGCCGCCGCGCGCCACCCCGCGCGCCCCGAGCGCCGCGACCCGCGACGGCAAGGGGATCGTCTTCGTCGGCGCGAACGGCGACGTCTACCCCTCGGGCTTCTTGCCCCTCGCGCTCGGCAACGTGCGCGACTCGCGCCTCAGCGAGATCTACCAGCGTCACCCGCTGCTGCGCTCGATCCGGGCGGCGCAGTTCTCGGGCCCGTGCGGGCGCTGCGTGCACGCCAACCTCTGCGGGGGCTCGCGCTCACGGGCCTTCGCCACCTTTGGCGACCCCTTGGCCTCGGACCCGGGCTGCCTGCTCGTCGCCGAGCCCCTGGCCGCCCCCGGGGCGCGGGTCAGCCCCGTTCGACGCGTCGTCCGCTGAGGGTCTCGGCCCGGACCCGAAAGGCCACGGGGGCCCGCCCCGGGGCCGCGCCACCCTCGCGCGTGGGGCCCCGCCCCGCGGCGCCCGTCGTGGCCATGCGCGCGCGCAACAGCTCGAGGGTGAGCGCGGCCCCCTCTTCGTCGAGCTCCTCGTAGACACCCTGGAGGATGACCGAGCGCCAGCCCCCCTCGGGGCGGTACTCGTCGACCTCGAAGCAGACCCGGGGGTGGCGACGCATGAGGTCCACCTTCTTGCCCTCGGTGGTGTAGGCGTAGGCGCACCCCTCGTGCCAGGCGTAGATCACCGGCACGACGTAGGTGTCCTGCCCGTCGCGACAGCCCACCCGGCCGACCCGGGTCGCGAGCAGGAACTCCTCGACGTCGGCGTCGGTCATCTCTTCGATCACGAGCCGAGGGTAGCCCGGCGCGCGGGGCGCCCTCCGCTCCCGCGCGGGGTGCCCGACCTAGTGTGAGAAGGGGCCGGCGGCCGTCGGGCCGCGGCGCGGTCAGAGGCGCTGGAGGAGAGATGCTCATCAACCAGATCGGCGTCGAGGGCGAGCCGACGGTCGTGGAGCTGCGTCCGGGACGGCGGGGCCGACCCGACCCGGCCCGCCGGGTCAGCCTGACCGACCTACTCAGCGCGGTGTGGTCCGTCGGGCCCGCCGGCGAGTCCGGCGCCTCCGACGAGGGCGGGTCGGACGTGACGACGCTGGTGACCCCCGAAGAGCGCGACGCGACGGCCCGCGAGCCCCGTCGCGCCGACGTCGCCTGAGCCCGTCGCGGTCTCGACCGGGTCGGCGCGGAACCGGGAGGTCGCGTGTGGCCCGTCACCTGTTGATCCAACTCTCCGACCTCCACCTGACCCGCGCCGGGGAGCTCGCGGCGGGAGTCGACCCCGCGGTCAACCTCGCCAGCGCGCTGTCGCTGATGGAGGCCGAGGGGCTCGCGCCCGACGTGGTGGTGCTCACCGGGGACCTCGCCAACGAGGGTGACGAGTCCTCCTACCGCGACCTCGCGGCGGCGCTGGCGGCCAGTCGCGCCACGGCGTCGGCCCGTGTGGTCTACGTGCCCGGTAACCACGACCGTCGCGGGCCGTTCCGCTCGGTGCTGCTGGGAGAGGCGCCCGACGAGGGGCCGATCAACCAGGTCGCCTGGCACGGCGGGCTGCGCCTGGTGGCCCTCGACTCGACG
>JAKABC010000098.1 GCA_021802025.1 Actinomycetes bacterium | reverse complement strand
CAAGATCCAGCTCGACGCCGGGAGCGCCACCCCGGCGCCCCCGGTGGGCACCGCGCTGGGGCCCCACGGCGTGCAGACCATGGAGTTCTGCAAGCAGTACAACGCGGCGACCGAGTCGATGCGCGGCACGGTGATTCCCGTCGAGATCTCGATCTTCGAGGACCGCTCGTTCACCTTCGTGCTCAAGACCCCGCCGACGCCGGTGCTCTTGCGCCAGGCGGCCGGGCTGGAGAAGGGCGCCCACATCGCCGGGCGCGAGACCGTGGCCACGGTCACCATGGACCAGGTGGCCGAGATCGCCCAGACCAAGATGAAGGACCTCAACACCGACGACCTCGAGTCGGCCAAGCTCCAGGTGATGGGCACGGCGCGCTCGATGGGCATCGCGGTCGCGGGCTAGGAGAAGAGATGAGACACGGCAAGAACTACCGCAACGCCCTGGCCCAGGTCGACCGCGAGGAGCTCCTCGGGGTCAGCGAGGCCGTCGACAAGGTGAAGGCCCTCGCCACGGCGAAGTTCGACGAGACCGTCGAGCTGGCGGTGCGCCTGGGCGTCGACCCCCGGCGCGCCGAGCAGATCGTGCGCGGCACGATCACCCTGCCGGCCGGCACCGGCAAGACCAACCGGGTGGCCGTCTTCGCCGCCGGTGAGGCGGCCCAGGCCGCCCGCGACGCCGGCGCCGACGTGGTGGGCGCCGACGACCTCGTCGAGCGCGTGCGCGGCGGGTTCCTCGACTTCGACGTGGCCATCGCCACCCCGGACCTGATGGGCCTGGTCGGCGGGCTGGGCCGCGTGCTCGGGCCCCGCGGCCTGATGCCCAACCCCAAGACCGGCACCGTCACCACCGACGTCGCCAAGGCCGTCACGGACTTCAAGGGCGGGCGGGTCGAGTACCGCACCGACAAGGTGGGCAACGTCCAGCTGCGCGTGGGCAAGGTGAGTTTCACGCGCGAGGACCTCGTGCGCAACGTGGTGGCCGTGGTGGACGAGCTGGTGCGCGTCAAGCCCTCGAGCTCCAAGGGCCGCTACCTGTTGAGCGTGACGATCTCTTCCACCATGGGCCCCGGGGTCAAGGTCGACCCGGCCCGGGCCCGGGAGCACGAGGAGGCCCTGGCCGGCTCGGTTTGACCGGGCCGACGCCGCGCCGCTAGGCTGGGCGCCCCGCACGATTCGTCGTGCCACAGAACGAAGAACGCCGAAGACATCCGGTGCGCGCGAGCGCCTAAGGGACGCCAGTCCGCCTGACGAGGGGTTCGAGCCTCGCCTCGTGCCCGGGTGCCTACGGCCCCGACAGAGCCGGTCAAACCGGTGGGAGGCGAGATGGCACACAAGGTCCGCACCGAGAAGGTGGCGGCGGTCGAGGACGTGAAGTCCCGGGTCGCGGCGACCTCGACCGCGGTGGTCACCGAGTACCGGGGGCTCACCGTCACCCAGATCCAAGAGCTGCGCCGCCAGCTGCGCGCCGCCGGGGCCGACTACAAGGTCTTCAAGAACACCCTCGTGCGCCGGGCCATCGACGGGACCGAGGTCGAGTCGCTGGCCGCGTTCTTGACCGGCCCCACGGCGATCGCCTTCGTCTCGGGCGACGTCTCGGCCGTGGCGAAGGCCCTGCGCGACTTCGCCAAGGCCGCCCCGGCGCTCGTGGTGAAGGGCGGGGTCGTGAACGGCCAGGCCCTGAGCGACCGCGACCTGGTGGCCCTGGCCGACCTGCCCAGCCGCGAGGTCCTCCTGGCGCGCCTGGCCGGGCTGATCGCCTCGCCGCTCACCACGATGGCCGGCCTGTTGAAGGCCGTGCCCCAGAACCTCGCCTACGGCCTCGCGGCCCTGATCGACCAGCGCGGTGGCGCGCCGGAGACTCCCGCGACCGAGACCGAGACCCCGGCCGGGGTCGAGGAGGCCGCTGCGGCGGCCGGCGACGACGCCGCGGCGAGCGCCGCGGCGACCCCCGAGGCCCCCGTGGTCGAGGACGGCACCGACAGCGCCCCGGCGGACGACGCCGAGGCCGCCCCGGCCGAGTAACCACCCGATCGAGAGATTCGAAAAGAAAGGAAACACCATGGCTACCCTGACCAAGGAGCAGATCCTGGACGGCATCGCCGCCCTGACGGTCATCGAGCTGAGCGAGCTGCTCAAGGAGTTCGAGGAGAAGTTCGGCGTCACCGCCGCCGCGCCCGTCGCGGTCGCGGCCGCCCCGGCCGCCGGTGGCGGCGGGGCCGGCGAGGAGGCCGCCGAGGAGAAGTCGAACTTCGACGTCATCCTCGTGAGCGGCGGCGACAAGAAGATCCAGGTCATCAAGGAGGTCCGGGCCCTCACGAGCCTCGGGCTCAAAGAGGCGAAGGACCTGGTCGACGGGGCCCCCAAGCCGGTCCTGGAGAACGTCTCGAAGGCCGACGCCGACAAGGCGAAGGAGGCCCTCGAGGGCGCCGGCGCCACGGTCGAGCTCAAGTAGCGCGTCGCGGGCGGGCCCCGGGGGCGACTCCGGGGCCCGCGACAGCGGCGAAAGACTTGACCTGGGGGGTCCGCCCCCCTAGGGTGTGGCCAACCTAGAGCCGGGGCCCGCGGGCGCCGGTTGCACAGCCGCGGGCGGAACCACTAGTGTTATAAGACCGTGTTCCTGCCCCTGGCCTCGTCATCCCCTGACGGCGTCGTGTGCTTCGATCCGGCACGTTCTCGCAGCCACCCACCTACACGGAGGATAGACCGTTGACGTCTCGGTCCACTAGCCCGGAGCGGTTCAATTTCTCGGCTCTGGGCGAAGCGTACCCCCTGCCGAACCTCCTCGAGATTCAGCGGGACAGCTTCGACCTGTTCATGCGTCAGGGTCTGCGCGAGGCCTTCGAGGCGATCTCGCCCATCACCGATTTCACCGGCAAGCTGAGCCTCGAGCTCGAGTTCGACCCGGACGACCCCGACCTTAAGAGCCCGCCCAAGTTCACCGTCGAGGAGTGTCGCCAGCGCGCGACCACCTACTCCCAGCCGATCTTCGTGCGGGCCCGCTTCCTCAACTCCGACACCGGTGAGATCAAGGAGCAGACGGTCTTCATGGGGGACTTCCCCATCATGACCGAGCAGGGCACCTTCATCATCAACGGCACCGAGCGCGTCGTGGTCAGCCAGCTCGTGCGCTCGCCCGGGGTCCTCTTCCAGCCCGGCAAGGACGAGAAGGTCGCCTTCGAGGGCACCATCCACCCCAGCCGCGGCGAGTGGCTCCAGGTCGACCTCGAAGAGAAGCGCAACAAGGCCGCCAACGCCGGCGCGCGCATCGCGCGCAAGCGGCGCATCTCGATCTTCACCCTGCTGCGCGCGCTCGACACCGCACTCGACGAGGCGTTCTTCGAGCGCTTCGTCGCCCACTTCGACTTCCTCGAGGACCAGTTCCACCAGGACTGGAAGAAGGCCCACCTCGACATCGCCAAGCACCTCGAGAAGTTCAACCTCGAGGACACCCCCGAGAACGTCGCTCGCGCCAGCCAGGAGACGGCCTGGCTCGAGATCTACCGCCGCGCCCGCCCGGGCGAGGTCCAGACCGTCGAGGCCGCCCGCCAGTACTTCGAGGGCGCCTTCTTCTCGGACAAGCGCTACGACCTGAGCCGCGTCGGGCGCTACAAGCTCGACCGCAAGCTGGGCACCGAGGTCGAGCGCAACGTCGAGCTCTTCGGCGACATCCTCGAGCGGCCCAGCGCCGACCTGCACGTGCTCTCCAAGGCCGACGTGCTGGCGACGGCGACGTACCTGCTCAACCTGGCCCGCGACCGCACGGCCAAAGAGACCAGCTACCACATCGACGACCAGGACCACTTCGCCAACCGGCGGATCCGCAGCGTGGGCGAGCTGATCCAGAACGCCCTGCGCACCGGCCTGTCGCGCATGGAGCGCGTCGTGCGCGAGCGGATGAACACCCAGGACGTCGAGGCGATCGCGCCCCAGACGCTCATCAACATCCGCCCCGTGATGTCGGCGATCAAGGAGTTCTTCGCGACCTCCCAGCTCAGCCAGTTCATGGACCAGAACAACCCGCTGTCGGGTCTGACCCACAAGCGCCGCCTCTCGGCGCTCGGCCCGGGCGGGCTCAGCCGCGAGCGCGCCGGCCTCGAGGTCCGCGACGTCCACTCCTCCCACTACGGGCGCATGTGCCCGATCGAGACGCCCGAGGGCCCCAACGTGGGTCTGATCGGCTACCTCGCGACCTACGCGCGGATCAACGAGTACGGCTTCATCGAGACCCCGTACCGCGTGGTGGAGAACGGCCGGGTCACCGGCGAGGTGCGCTACTTCACCGCCGACGAGGAGGAGCGCTTCGTCATCGCCCAGGCGAACACCGAGCTCGACGCCGAGGGCCGCATCACGGCCGAGCGCGTGCTGGTGCGCCGCGGGCCGGTGGGCACGGGGCTGCGCGTGGGCTCGTCCAACCGCTCGAGCTCGACCACCTCGGAGATCGACTTCGTCACCGCCGACGAGGTCGAGCTGATGGACGTCTCGACCAAGCAGATCATCTCGGTCGCCACCTCGCTCATCCCCTTCGTCGAGCACGACGACGCCCAGCGGGCGCTCATGGGCGCGAACATGCAGAAGCAGGCCGTGCCGCTCGTCCTACCCGAGGCCCCCTTCGTGGGCACCGGCATGGAGGGGCGCGCGGCGCTCGACTCGGGTGACGTGCTCATCGCCGAGGGCACCGGCGTCGTCCGGTCCGTCTCGGGCGACCGGATCGTCGTCGAGTACGACAAAGACGCCGTCGACCGCTACGGCAAGGGGCTCGGGCGAAAGACGTACCTGCTCAACAAGTTCCGCCGCTCCAACCAGGACACCTCGATCAACCAGAAGCCCCTCGTGGTCGGCGGCGAGAGCGTGAGCGCCGGCGACCTTCTGGCCGACGGCACCTCGACCTACCACGGCGAGCTGGCGCTGGGCAAGAACCTGCTCGTGGCGTACATGCCCTGGGAGGGCTACAACTACGAGGACGCGATCATCGTCAGCGAGCGGCTCGTGCGCGACGACGTCCTGACCTCGATCCACGTCAAGGAGTACGAGATCGACGCCCGCGACACCAAGCTGGGCGCCGAGGAGATCACCCGGGACATCCCGAACCTGCCCGACGACATCCTGGCCGACCTCGACGACCTGGGCATCGTGCGCATCGGCGCCGAGGTCGAGCCCGGCGACATCCTGGTGGGCAAGGTGACCCCCAAGGGCGAGACCGAGCAGTCGCCCGAGGAGCGCCTGCTGCGCGCGATCTTCGGTGAGAAGGCCCGCGAGGTGCGCGACACCTCGCTGAAGGTCCCCCACGGCGAGTCCGGCAAGGTGATCGACGTCAAGGTCTACAACCGCGACGAGGACCACGAGATGCAGCCCGGCGTCAACCAGCTGGTCAAGGTCTACGTGGCCCAGAAGCGCAAGATCACCGAGGGCGACAAGCTCGCGGGCCGTCACGGCAACAAGGGCGTCATCTCGAAGATCCTGCCCGAGGAGGACATGCCCTTCCTCGCCGACGGCACCCCGGTCGACATCATCTTGAGCCCGCTCGGCGTGCCGAGCCGCATGAACGTCGGCCAGGTCCTCGAGAGCCACCTCGGCTACGCCGCCCGCCACGGCTGGGAGGGCGTCGAGGTCAACCCGCTCGTGGGCACCTCGGGCCACGACGACCAGGCCGACCCCACCCGGCGCCCCTTCCGCAAGACCCGTCCGCGCACCGAGCCGGCCGTCTACGTGACGACCCCGGCCTTCGACGGCGCCCACTGGGACGAGCGCGAGGCGGCCCGGGACAAGCCGACCATCCAGGAGACCTTCCAGCGGCTCAACGTCGACGGCCAGAACGGCAAGCGCCTGATGGCCGGGGACAACGACGCCAATCGCACCCTGTACAACGGTCGCACCGGCGAGGCGTACGACAACCCGATCTCGGTCGGCTACGCGTACATCTTGAAGCTCAGCCACATGGTGGACGACAAGATCCACGCCCGCTCGACCGGCCCGTACTCGATGATCACGGCCCAGCCCCTCGGGGGCAAGGCCCAGTTCGGCGGCCAGCGCTTCGGCGAGATGGAGGTCTGGGCCCTCGAGGCCTACGGCGCCGCCTACGCCCTGCAGGAGCTGCTCACCGTCAAGAGCGACGACATGAAGGGCCGCGAGCGCGCCTACGAGGCGATCGTCAAGGGCCAGAACCTGCCCGAGCCGGGGATCCCCGAGTCGTTCAAGGTTCTCATCAAGGAGATGCAGTCGCTGTGCCTCAACGTCGAGGTGCGCGACAAGGGCGGGGCCCACGTGGACCTCGCCGACACCGAAGAGGACTTCTTCTCGGTCACCCGCGAGCTGGGCATCGACATCAGTCGGCCCGAGCGCGGCTCGGACGAGGAAGACGCCCGTCGCGCCGCGGAAAGGAAGTTGTCATGAGCCCGCTCGACGTCAACCAGTTCAACGAGATCTCGATCGGCCTCGCGACGACCCAGAACATCCGCAGCTGGTCCTCGGGCGAGGTGAAGAAGCAGATC
>JAKABC010000097.1 GCA_021802025.1 Actinomycetes bacterium | reverse complement strand
ACGACGAGGGGCTGAGCGACCGTTTCGTCGACTACATGCGCGGCTGGCGGGGCTTCGTCGCGGACTAGCGAGGGCCGCGCCGGGGCCGGGTGGCCGGGCCCCGTGGTGGGCGAGGCGGGACTTGAACCCGCACATCCTTTCGGACACAGGCACCTGAAGCCTGCGCGTCTGCCAATTTCGCCACTCGCCCGTGGACCTAGAGACAATAGTGCACCTCCGACGGCGCCCCCTGGCCGGAGTCCGGGCTCCCCGGACCGGTAAAGTCAGGGGGACTATGCCCCTGCGCAAGGTCGAGAACCGCCTCGAGCGGGCCTTCGAGAAGACGTTCTCGCGACCCTTCAAGAACGCCCTGCAGCCGATCGAGATCGCGGCGCGCATCGTGCGCGAGATCGACCTGACCCGTCGCCTCTCCACCCAGGGGGAGCTCTCGGCCAACGTCGTCACGGTCTGGCTCGGACCCGAGGACGCCGAGCGCTTCGAGGGGTTCCAGAAGGCCCTGGTCGCCGAGTTGGAAGAGACCGTCCGCCAGCACGCCCTGTCCGAGGGGTACGCCTTCGTCGGCCCGGTGCGCGTCGAGGTCTACGTCGACGACGACCTCAAGCTCGGCGAACTCGAGGTGCGCTGTGAGTTCGAGGCCGGGGCCAGTCAGCCCCGCCTGGTCGCGAGCGACGGCCGTTCCTTCACGATCGGCGACCTGCCCCTGGTCATCGGCCGTTCCCCGGACGTCGAGGTCGTCGTGAACGATCCCAACGTCAGCCGCCAGCACGCCGAGGTCTGGCGGACCGCCGAGGGGGTCGCGATCCGCGACCTCCAGTCCACCAACGGGACCTACGTCAACGGCCACCGCGTCACGGCCGTGTCGTTGTCACCCCGTGACGAGGTGGTGGTGGGGACCGTCCGCTTCCGGATCGAGCTGGCTTGACGAACCTCTTCGCGACGACGAACTACGCCGCGATCATCCGCCCGCTGCAGGTCCTGGTGATGGTGGTGGCCGTCTTGTTCCTCCTGCGCGTGCTGCGGGTGGCCCAGATCCAGGCCCGCCCGACCGAGGACCAGGGTGGGGGGCGGCGCCGTCGCCGGCGCGGGGGACTCGCCCTCGAGATCCTCGAGCCCGAGGAGCGCAGCGGCGAGCGGGTGGACGTCGAGGGCGTCGTGCTGATTGGGCGCAGCCCCGACTGCGACCTCAGCGTGCTCGACAGCTACATATCCTCGCGACACGCCCGGGTGAGCAACGACGACGGCGACCTCACCATCGAGGACCTGGGCTCGACGAATGGCACCTACGTGAACCAAGAGCCGGTCCAGGGCCGGGTCCACCTCGCCAAGGGCGACATCGTCCAGGTCGGCGGCGTGCTGCTCGAGGTCGTTCGTTGACCCGGTGGCGCTACGCCGCGGCGACCGACATCGGACTGGTGCGCCAGACCAACCAAGACGCCGTCTACGTCGACGACGACCTCGCCGTGGTCGCCGACGGGATGGGCGGTCACGCGGCCGGGGACGTCGCGGCCCAGATCGCCGTGGAGATGGTGTGCGAGGGCTACCGAGCCGACGAGTCGGTCGAGGGGCTGGTCGCCGCGGTCGAGCGGGCCAACGCCGCGGTCGTCCGTGACGCCAAGGAGAACCCCGAGCGCTTCGGCATGGGCACGACGCTGCTCGCCGTCGCGGTCACCTACGACTACTCCGGCGCCGCGTCGCCGACGCTGGTGCACGTGGGCGACTCGCGCGCCTACCAACTGCGCGACGGCGCGCTGCGCCAGCTCACCCACGATCACAGCGTCGCCGAGGAGTGGGTCCGCCTGGGCCGGCTCACGCCCGAGGAGGCGGAGGTCCACCCCCGCCGTCACCAGCTCACCCGGGGCGTGGGCGTCGAAGAGGAGGTCTCCGTCGACGTCTTGTCGATCGACGCCCAGGTCGGCGACCGCATCCTGCTGTGCAGCGACGGGCTGTCCAACGAACTCGCCCCGGACGAACTGGCGCGCCTGGCCGGTGACCCGGTCGACCTCGACGACGCCGTTTCCCGTCTCGTGGCCGCGGCCCGGGCCGCCGGGGGTCACGACAACATCTCGGTCGTGCTACTCGAGTTCGACGAGGTCACCCCCGCGGCGTCGCCGATCCGCCGCACCGTGACGAGCGCCCCGCCGCCGGCTCCGGCGCTCGGCCGGCCCAAGGGGAGCGGCCGCCCGCGGCGCTTCAGCGCACGGGCCCTGCTCGGGGTCGTCGTCCTCCTCGCGGTCGCGGCCGGGGTGGTCGCGCTCACCCACTGGTACGCGTACTCCTCGTACTACCTGGCCGACTACAAGGGGGCCGTCGTCATCTACCAGGGACAACCCTCGGGCGTGCTCTGGTACCGGCCGATCCTGCTCGAGGCGACGCCCTACTCGATGGGCCAGCTGCGCCCGCTCGACCAGCGCGCGGTCCGCGCGACGATCCCCGAGCCGACCCTGGACGCGGCCCGGGCCTACGCGAAGAACCTCTTCCACGAGTGGCGCCTCGGTGTCGCCTCGACCACGACGACGACTAAGAGCTCCACGTCGTCGACCACCACCACGGCGGGGAAGGGCTAGCCGTGGGACGCCGCCTGGCCGTGCTCGCCGGGGTCATCCTCCTGCTCTTCGCGGTGGTGGTGGGCCAGAGCATCAACCTGCAGTTCTTCCGCGCCAAGGCCCTCGACGCCTCGCCGATCAACCCGCGCAACAACACCGTCGTCGCGGACCAGCCCCGCGGCGAGATCGTGGCGGCCGACGGCACGATCCTCGCCCAGTCGGTGCCGGCGGCCAACGGCGCCTACAAGCGGATCTACCCGTTGGGCAGCCTCACGTCGGGACTGGTCGGCTTCGTCTCGCCCTACTACGGCACCTGGGCGCTCGAGGCGCAGTACAACCGCCAGCTGACCCCCCACGCTCAGCCGCCCCAGAGCCTGGCCCAGGTCCTCGCCCCGACCCAGGCGGCCGACAACGTCGTGCTCACGCTCAACGTGGGCCTGGAGCGGGTCATCCAGCACGCCCTGGCCGGGCGTGACGGGGCCGGCGTCGTGATCGACCCCAAGACCGGGGCCGTGCTCGCGATGTACTCGAACCCGACCTACGACCCCGTGCCCTTCACCTCCTCGAGCTACCCCGTGGCCGCGGCCGCCTGGAAGAAGGACACGACCAACAACGCCGAGGGCTTCCCGCCGCTCGGTGAGCTCGCCACCCAGCAGACCTTCCCCCCGGGCTCCACCTTCAAGGTGGTGACGACCTCGGCGGTGCTGCGCTCCAAGCCCCAGCTGCTGAAGAAGGTCTATCCCGCCAAGACCTACATCCACCTGCCCGACTCCAACAAGACCCTCTCGAACTACGCCTACGAGCTCTGCGGCGGCACGATCGCCGAGATGCTCCCGCCGTCGTGCGACACCGGCTTCGCGATGGTGGGGCTCGACCTGGGCGGCAACGCGCTGTCCGCCGCGGCCGACGCCTACGGCTTCAACGAGGTGCCCCCCCTCGACATGCCCGGCGTGGCGGCGAGCAACTTCCCGCCGGCCTCGGCCTTCACCTACGACCTGCCCCAGCTGGCCTACTCCTCGCTCGGCCAGCAGAACGTGCGCGAGTCGGCGCTCATGGACGCGATGATCGCCGGCACCGTCGCCAACGGTGGGGTGGAGATGGTGCCCCACCTCATGAAGGAGATCACCGGGCCCGACGGGGCGGTGGTCGCGCGCTTCAAGGACCGCGTCTGGAAGACGCCCCTCTCGGCCGCCCAGGCCGCCCAGATCGTCCCGCTGATGGTCAACGTCGCCAAGTTCGGCACGGCGGCCGGCATCTTCCCCGCGGCCGACGACGTCGGCGCGAAGACCGGCACCTCCCAGACCGGTACGGCCGCCCAGAACACCGACGACTGGCTGATCGCCTTCGCTCCGGCGAGCGACCCGACGGTGGCGGCGGCCGTCGTCGTGCCCTTCCAGGTGACCTCGGCCACGGGCGCCAGCGTGGCCGGACCGATCATCGCCTGCCTGATCGAGGGGGGGCTCGCCGTGCAGGCCGGCCAGCCCGCGGCCTCCCACGCGTGCCCGGGGTGACGGGTCCGTTGAATAGGGTCACGGCGTAGGCTCGGGGGTCACATGGAAACGGTTGAGGACACCCGGCTCTACTCGAACCGCTATCAGGTCACCCACCTGATCGCGCGCGGCGGGATGGCGATGGTGTACCGGGCCCACGACACCCTGTTGAACCGGGCCGTGGCCCTCAAGATCCTCTACCCCGAGCTGAGCGGGGACCCCGCCTTCGTCGAGCGGTTCCGCCGCGAGGCTCAGGCGGCGGCCAACCTGAGCCACCCCAACATCGTCCCGGTCTTCGACTGGGGCGAGGACGAGGGCACCTACTTCATCGTCATGGAGCTCATCGACGGCACCTCGCTGGCCGAGGTGCTGCGCCACACCGGGTCGGTCTCGCCCTCGCGGGCGGCCCAGATCGGGGCCCAGGTCGCCTCGGCCCTGAGCTTCGCCCACCGGGCCGGCATGGTGCACCGCGACGTGAAGCCCGGCAACATCCTCATCACCCGCGAGGGCCAGGTGAAGGTGACCGACTTCGGCATCGCCCAGGCCGTCGCCAGCGAGGACCACCTCGCGGCCGCCGGCTCGGTCATGGGCACGGCGACCTACTTCTCGCCCGAGCAGGCCGAGGGGATCGCCGTCGACGGGCGCAGCGACGTCTACTCCCTGGGCGTCGTCTTGTTCGAGATGGTGGCCGGCCGGCCCCCCTTCGTGGGCGACACCCCGGTCGACGTCTCCAGCCAGCACGTCCACTCGGTGGTGCCCAGCCCGACCGAGTTCAACCCCGACGTCCCCCACGACCTCGAGGCCATCATCATGGAGGCCCTCGGCAAGTCCCCGCACCACCGCTACCAGAGCGCCGACGAGCTGCGCGCCGACCTGATCCGCTTCAGTGAGGGCGAGCCCGTGCGGGCCGGCTCGGGGGACGGGGCCTACTTCGGCGCCGACGCCACCCGGGCCGTCGCCGTCGTCGCGGGCGGCGAGCGGACCCAGGCCGTGCCGATCATGAGCGGGCCGCGCACCGACGTGGCGCGGCGACGCTCCTCGCGCGGGGGCTGGGCCGGCTTCATCGCGGCCCTGGTGGTGGTGGCCGCGGCCGCGGCCGGCTTCGCCTGGTACCAGCACACCCACACCGGGGTCTCGACCATGCCCGACCTGCTGGGCCAGAACATCCAACAGGCGCGCTCCACCTTGAAGGCCGACGGATTCAGCGTCGACACCACCTACGCCAAGTCCAAGCAGCCGCGCGACACCGTGATCGGCTCGTTCCCGAAGTTCGGCCACAAGGTCGTCCAGGGCCAGGCCGTCACCCTCACGCTCTCCGAGGGCAACACCTCCTCGCCCGTCACCATCCAGAGCTACGTGGGCCTCGCGCTCTCGGACGCCGAGTCCCAGATCAACGACGCCAAGCTCGGCTACAAGATCTCCTACACCTCGAACCCGCCGGGCACGGGCACCGTCATCCCCAACACCGTGCTCGCCCAGAGCCCCCAGCCGGGCACCAAGGCCCAGACCGGCGACACGGTGGTCCTCACGGTGCTGGCGTCGGGGTCCACCTACCCCATCGCGAACGTCACCGGTCTCGACGTCGTCCAAGCGACCGCGACGCTGACCAACCAGGGGCTCGTCGTCAACGGCGTGCAGGGACGGACCTGCTCGAACACGGTGAAGTCGGGCCTCGTCGTCGCGACCCTGCCGGCCGCCGGAGCCCCGGTGAAGGCCGGCTCGAGCGTGCAGCTCATCCTCTCCTCGGGCTACTGCCAGGTGGTGGTGCCCAACGTGATCGGCGAGACCGAGAGCCAGGCGACGAGCGCCCTGCAGGCCCAGAACCTCCAGCCGAGCTACTCGGTCGACCCGACCACCCCGTGCCCGCTGGGCGCGACCCAGCCCACGGTCACGACCCAGAGCGTCCCCGGGGGCACCAACGCCACCTACGGATCGACGATCGACCTGCAGGTCTGTGAGATGACGGTCCCGGGGGGCGGCGGAACGACCACGCAGGGTTAAGTAGCATCACCCCGATGGCGAAGACCCCCCCGCGCGACCCCCGCAAGACCGTCGGGCGCTACGTCGACCCGGTGTCGCGCGGACGGGTCACCCGGCGCACGCCGACCTCGGCCCACCACAGCCCGTGGTGGTACGGCTGGGCGATCCTCGACCTCTTGCTCTTCGGGGTGATCGTGATCACGCTCAACTACCTCGACGTGCTGCCCGGGGCGACCTCGCCGTGGTACCTGGCGCTGGGGCTGGTGGCGATGTTCGCCGGCTTCTACCTCGCCACCCGCTTCCGCTAGAGCCGCTCGATCACCGTCGCGTTGGCGAGCCCGCCGCCCTCGCACATGGTGAGCAGCCCCCAGCGCCCCCGCGTGCGCTCGAGCTCGTTCACCAGCGTCGCGGTCAGCTTCGCGCCCGAGGCGCCTAGGGGGTGGCCCAGCGCGATGGCCCCGCCGTTCACGTTGACCCGGGCGAGGTCG
>JAKABC010000096.1 GCA_021802025.1 Actinomycetes bacterium | reverse complement strand
GCCCCGCGTCGCCCCGCCCGTCCCCGCCCCCGGGGGAAGCGGCGCGAGCGGTCCCGATCCCGGTCGTGCGCCGCGCCGTTCGACTCACGCCTCTTGAGGCCTCACGCTTCGACCCGACCCACCCGCTCGCCGGAGCGGTCGTGGTGCTCGAGGTCCCCTTCGACGCGCCGGACCCCGACGCGCCCGACGTCACCGCCAAGGTCCGCCCCACGCTCGTCGTCGCGGGCGCCCCCGACGCGCTGCTCGTGCGCGCCCTCTACTCCCACGACGCCCCGACGCGCCAACCCTTCGGGCCCTGGCGTCGCGTCGGGCTCGATCACCCGTCGTTCATCGAGGACACCCGCGTCGCGATCCCCCTCACCGGCCCGGCGCCGGTCCCACTCGGGCGACTGAGCGACGAGGAGTGGAACGCCCTCAGCCTCTAGGGGCGTAGCGGCGTCGACGGCGTCGACGGCGTCGACGGCGTCGGCTCGTTCGACTGCGGCGCCCGGGGGCGCGGACGATGGACGACGAGCGTGGCGATCCCGGCCGCGGCGAGCACCAGGCCGGCCAGCTGCACCCCGATCGAGCCGCTGTGGGACTCTTGGCCGAGCAAGAAGTGCTCATCGAAGGTGCGCACGAGTCCCCAGATCGTCATCGCGACCCCGGTGACGATCCCGCGGACCCGGCCCCACCCGCGGTGCTCGAGGTAGATGAGGAGCAGCCAGAGCGTGCCGTCCTCGGCGCCTTGGATGAGCGGGACCGGGACGCGCTTGCCGGGCTGGCCCTGGTAGGCGATGCCGATCCAGGAGTGGGTGAGGTGGCCGCCACCGGCGACCATGAACTGGGGACCGAGGACGCGCCCGAGGGCCCAGCCCGCCACGAGCGCGGGCACCAGGGCGTCGCTGAAGGCGGCCAGGGGCACCGTGGGCCACCACCGGCGCACCAGCCACAGCCCGACCACCAGCGCCGCCCCGATCCCCCCGAAGCTGGCGAGGCCCCCGTGCCAGACCTCGAACCACCGCAGGGGATGGCCCTGGTAGTAGGACCAGTTGGTCGCGACGTGGGCGCCACGCGCCCCCACGAGGGCCGCCACGAGCAGCCAGCCCGTGAGGGCGCCGAAGCGCCCCAGGTCGACGCCGCGCCGCTCGAGTCGTCGGCGCGCGTAGAGGTAGGCGACGTAGGCGGCGATCGCCAGGCCGAAGCCGTAGGTGTGAAAGACCAGCGGCCCGAGGTGGAACGAGGTGGGGAAGCCCCGCACTAGCGGGGGCGACCCAGCCCGACGAAGCCGTAGCCCAGGCGCACCGGGGTGATGTGCACCACGGCCCCGGTGTAGGGCGCCTCGACCATCATGCCGTGGCCGATGTACATCGCCTCGTGCTCGTCACCGCCCGGTCCGTAGAAGAGGATGTCGCCGGGCTGGATGTCCCAGAGCGGCACGCGCTCGGTGTCGAGGTACTGGTCGCCCGAGTAGTGGGGCAGGTAGATGCCGGCCGCCTCGTAGGCGAGCATCACCAGGCCCGAGCAGTCGACGCCCGAGCGGCTCGCCCCGCCCCAGACGTAGGGCACCCCGACCATCGACAGGGCGAAGTCGACCGCGATGTTGGCCCGCGAGTCCGGGGGCGGGGCGGGAAAGCCCGTCACCGGCTGGGCGCTCGCCAGCTGGGTCGCCGAGCTGGCCACGGCCGCGGCCTGGGCCTGGGCGATGAAGGTCGCGATCTGCCCCTTGACCTGGGAGAGCGTGCGGTGGAGCTGAGCCTGGATGAGGCGAGCCTTGTGGTACGAGTGAGCCATGTCCAGCGCGACGCGCAGGGCGTGGCGGTCCTCGGCGCGCAAGATGCCCTTCTCCAGGGTGAGCCGGACCCGCGAGCGCTTCAGCGAGGAGATGGTGGCGTTGATGTCCCCGGCGGCCAGCTGGGTGTAGACGTTGGTCGCCCCGAGGTTGGCGCCGCTGGTGGAGAAGAGGGGATTGGTCGAGAGCGACGCGCCGTTGGTCACGTAGGCGAAGACGACGTCGCGGCGCAGCTGGGCGGCCCCCCGGCTCACCTTGCCCTCGATCTGGGCCACCAGGGTCTTGGTGTTGGCGATCTCGTTGCTGTAGTGGGCGAGGGTGATCTTGGCCTTGTCGTAGCGCTGGCCGAGCGCGCCCACCTCGGCGTTCATGTGGTTGATCTGCTCGAGCAGGATCTTGGCCTGGGTGCGGGCGTTGGAGAGCGAGGTCGCCCCGGCGCGCGGGGCGAGGCCGAGGGCGAGGGGACCCGAGAGCCCGAGAGTCACCGCCACGGTGGAGGCCACCAGGCGCACTACGACTCGCCCCCGCGTTCGAGGCGTCAGCACCGAGTGCTCGACGTCAGGCACCGAGACAGGTTACTCGCCGGAAAGCGTCGGGTTCGGGGGCAACCGGGGTCGCGCCCGCGTCGTCCCAGGTCACGGCGGATGTGGGGGGCCGAGTGCGGAGCGCCGCGTCGGGCGCGCCGTAGTCTCGGGCCCATGTCTCAGCGCTCACGGAACCTGCCGCGCCGCTCGTGCCTGTCGACCCCGGGCTCGTCGGACCGCTTCCTCGCCAAGGCCCCCAGCGCCGCGGCGGACTTCTCCTTCCTCGACCTCGAGGACTCGGTCGCCCCGAGCGAGAAGGTCGCGGCCCGCGCGAGGGTCGTTAACGCCGTGCGCACCCTCGACTGGGACGAGCGGGTGCTCTGCGTGCGGGTCAACGCCTGGGACACCCCGTGGACCTACGGCGACGTGATCGAGGTGGTCGGCCAGGCCGGCCCCCGGCTCGACGAGGTGATGCTCCCCAAGGTCCGGCGCGCGAGCGACGTGGTCGCCCTCGACCTCTTGCTCACCCAGGTCGAGCGCAACGTCGGGCTCGAGGTGGGCCACGTCGGCATCGAGGCCCAGATCGAGACGGCCGAGGGACTTAACAACGTCGAGGCGATCTGCGCCGCCTCGCCCCGGCTCGAGTCGATCGTCTTCGGCCCGGCCGACTTCGCGGCCTCGATCGGCATGCCGGTCACCACGATCGACGAGACGATCCACCAGGGGCCCTCGACGCCCTTCTCCTACGTGCTCGCCAAGATCCTCATGGCCGGTCGGGCCAACGGCCTGCACGTGATCGACGGCCCCTTCTTGAAGGTCCGCGACCTCGACGCGTTGCGCTTCACGGCCTCGGTGAGCGCCGCCTACGGCTACGACGGCAAGTGGGCCCTCACCCCCGACCAGGCCCTCGTCCTCAACGAGGTGTTCTCGCCCAGCCAGGAGCTCTTCGACAAGTCCTGCGCCATCCTCGACGCCTACCAGCGTGCGACCGAGGAGGAGGGCAAGGGCGCGGTGATGTTCGGCGACGAGATGATCGACGAGGCCTCCGCGAAGATCGCCCAGTCGTTCGTCGCGCGCGGCGAGCGCGCGGGCCTGCGCCGCGACGCCAGCGCCTAGCGACCCTCGAGGAGTCGCCGGGCGATCACCTTGAGACAGAGCGTCTCGTCGGCGCCCTCGAAGATCGACAGCACCCGGGCGTCGACGAAGTACCGACTGACCGGGTACTCCTCGGCGTAGCCCATGCCGCCGTGGATCTGCTGGGCCTCGCGGGTGACCCACTCGGCCGCCCGACAGACGTAGGCCTTGGCCATGGAGGCCTCCAGGGAGCCCTCGCCCTCGCCCATGCGGCGCGCGACGGCCAGGGCGAACTGGCGCGAGCACTGGACGATCGCGGCCATGAGGCCGAGCTTGACCCGGGTGAGCTCGTACTCGGCGATCGGCCGGCCGAAGACGACGCGGTGGCGCGCGTAGTCGAGCGCCGCCTCGTAGGCCGCCTGCATGACCCCGACGGCGCGCGCGGCCGTCTGGATGCGGCCGTTCTCGAAGCCGGCCATCTGGAAGTAGAAGCCGCGCCCCAGGCCCGCCTCGGCGCCGATGAGGCGATCGTCGGGCACGAACCAGCTGTCGAGGCTCAGCTCGTAGGAGTGCATCCCGCGGTAGCCCAGGGTGTCGATCGGGCGGCCCTCGAGTCGACCATCGGGGTCGGCGCGGCCCTCGGCCGCGGCGTCCTGGGCGAAGAGGAAGCCCGCGGACTCTCCGCGGGGCTTGTCCACGAGGAAGAGTGACAGGCCCCGGTGGGCCCGGGAGCGATCGGGGTCGGTGCGCGCGAGCAGGACCAGCACGTCGGCGCGCGCGGCGAAGGTGCACCAGGTCTTGGTGCCCGAGAGGAGCCACCCGCCCGCGGTGCGCGTGGCGCTCGTCGTGATGCCCGCGACGTCCGACCCGTAGTCCGGCTCGGTGACCGCGATCGCGCACAGGGTCTCGGCCGAGGCCAGGCGGGGCAGCCAGTAGGCCTTCTGCTCGGTGGTGCCCCCGGCGAGCAGGGCGCGCGTCATGATCTCGGGCCGGGTGATGAGGGACCCACCGACCCCGAGGCTCGCGCGGCTCAGCTCCTCGGTCGCGACCACCATGCCCAGGTAGTCCGACTCCGTGCCGGTGGCGAAGCCACCGAAGGCCTCGGGCACCGACAGCCCGAAGCCGCCGAGCTCGTTGAGCCCCTCGATCACCGACTCGGGGATGTCGGCGTTGTGACGGTGGATCGTCTCGGCGACGGGCCGGACCCGCTCCTCGGCGAAGCGGCGGAAGGTCTGGGCGACGAGCTCGAAGTCCTCGCCCAGGTGGCGCTCCCCGGGCGTCTCGGCCAGCGCGGCCACGGCCGCCGGGTCGCGGTAGGCGGCCACGTGGTCGGCGAAGGGGGCGAACCAGTCGGGCCCGACGCCCCAGGCGCCCTCGCGTCCGGCCAGTCGTCCCGCGAGCTCGCCCAGGGCGTGGGCGAAAAAGACCGCCACGAGCCTCGCCTCGGTCTCCCCGTGGCGGGCGTAGTCGAGCGCGGCCCGCGCCGCGGCAATCGCGCTGGCGCCGTGGGCGAGGTCGTAGGCGCGCGCCTGGTGGGCGTCGGCCCCGCCGTCGGCCCCGAGGCGCGCGAGGGCCGTGTCGAGCACGGCCTGGGCGGACTCGACGAGGCCCGTGAGCTCCTCGAGGGTGGGGGGAGCGGGGGTCGCCATGGCGGCGACTCTACCGGCGGGGGCGGGCGCGGGACCTAGGCTGAGCGCGTGAACGTGACCATGATCCTCGCCGACGCGGCCCAGGTCGCCGACGGCAAGCTCTACATCCTGGGTGGGGGCTGGTCGGTGACCGGACCGGACCCGACGCCCTCGGCGGTGGCGATCAAGGTGGGGGTGGACACGCCCGAGTTCGCCTCGACCCACCACTGGGAGCTCTTCTTAGAAGACACCGACGGTCAGCCCGTCGCCTTCGAGACCCCCGAGGGCCCCCAGTTCGTCGAGGTCCGCGGCGACTTCTCGGTCGCGCCGCCCGAGGACGTCCCCGACGGCACGCCGGTCGACGTGCCGATCGCGATCAACTTCGGACCGATCCCGCTCACCGTGGGGTCGCGCTACTCGTGGCGTCTCGTCGTCGACGGCGAGACCCTGCCCGGCGGCCTCGTCTCGTTCACGACCCGCCCGGCGCGCCCGCCCGTCGAGCCCTAGGGACCGTGACGACCTTCGAGCGTCCCTTCGGCCGCTACCTCGAGGACTTCGTCGTCGGCGACGTCTATCGCCACTGGCCGGGCAAGACCATCACCGAGGCCGACGACCACCTCTTTTGCATGATCACGATGAACCACCACCCCCTGCACACCGACGCCTGGTTCGCCGAGCACGAGACGGTCCACGGCCGCAACGTGGTCGTCGGCAACCTCGTCTACTCGTTGGTCCTGGGGATGAGCGTGCCCGACGTGTCCGGGGCGGCGATCGCCAACCTCGAGGTCGAGTCGCTGGTCCACCGCCATCCGACCTTCCACGGCGACACGATCTACGCCGAGAGTCGCGTGCTGTCGGTGACGCCCTCGAGCTCCAAGCCCGACCGCGGGGTCGTCGCGGTCGAGACCAAGGGCTTCAACCAAGACGGCGTCGAGGTCTGCTCGTTCCGCCGCAAGGTCCTGGTGTGGCGCCGCGACCAGGCGCCCGCGCGTCGCCGTCCCTACGGTGACGACGTCTGGGGCGACTGACCGGGCTCGGGTCGCGCGCGCGCTCGCGCGGGCGGCCCCGGGCCTGGCGCGCGACCTGCCGTGGGTCGGCGAGAAGGACCCCTGGGCGGTGCTCGTGAGCGAGGTCATGCTCCAACAGACTCCGGCCGCGCGGGTCGTGGGCCCGTGGCGCGCGTTCCTCGAGCTCTACCCGACGCCCGACGCCCTGGCGGCCGCCCCCCTCGGCGAGGTCCTCACGGCCTGGCGCGGGCTCGGCTACCACCGGCGCGCCCGCGACCTCCAACGGGCGGCCGTCATCCTGGTCGAGCGCCACGGCGGCCGCGTCCCCGAGTCCCTCGAGGCCCTGCGCGACCTGCCGGGCGTGGGGGAGTACACGGCCCGGGCCGTGGCGGCCTTCGCCTACGGGGGCCGGGTGGCCGTGGTCGACACCAACGTCGCCCGGGTCCTCGCTCGGGCCGTCGCCGGACGGCCGCTCACCCCCCGCGAGGCCCGCGAGGAGGCCGCGGCCCTGCTCGGGCGGCGCGACCCGCGCC
>JAKABC010000095.1 GCA_021802025.1 Actinomycetes bacterium | reverse complement strand
GCTCGTCGTCGGCCTGCCGATCGGGCTTCGGCGCATGCAGCCTCCACCGGTGGTGGCCGACCGGCGCGAGTGGCGCACGCCGCGGCTCACGCTGCTCGAGCCGATGCCGCCGTCGCGCTGGCGGACCTGGCTGATGCGCTCCCAGGCGGCCTTCCTGGCCGTGGCGGGGGTGCTGCTCGTCGTGCGCATCATCCAGCTGCTCACCTCCTAGAGTCGTCCGATGACCTCGACGCGGACCCTCGTGGCGGTGCACGCCCACCCCGACGACGAGGCCTTCTTCGGCGCCGGCGCCACCGCCCACTACGCCGCCCTCGGCTACCGGGTGGTCCTCGTTACCTGCACCAACGGCCGGCTGGGCTTCGACCTCGACGGTCGCGAGGGCGTCGAGGCCGGCCACGACCACGCCGAGACCCGCGCGGTGCGCGCGGGCGAGCTCCAGCGCGCCGCGAACCTGCTGGGCTTCACCCGGGTCGTGACCCTGGGCTACGAGGACTCGGGGATGAAGGGCTGGCCGACCAACGACGACCCCGGCGCCTTCGTCAACGCCGACGTCGAGGCCGTCGCGCGCACCTTGGCCGCGCTGTTCGACGAGGTGGGCGCCACCGTCGTGGTGACCTACGACGAGAACGGCTTCTACGGCCACCCCGACCACGTGCGCGCGAATGAGGTCACCCGCCGGGCCGTCGAGGAGTCCTCGGGCGTCGAGCGGCTGTACTACCCGGTCGTGCCCCACGGGATCCTCGAACGGGTCAGTGAGGGCGCGGCCGCGCTCGGGCTCACCCTGCCGGCGTGGGTGAGAGAGGCCGACCTCACCGTCGACGACGCCCTGGTGGCCACGACCCTCGACGTCGCCGAGCTCGCGGCGACCAAGCAGCGCGCGATGGCCACCCACGCCTCCCAGATCGACAACGGCGACCTCGTCCGCATGGACGAGCGGCTCTTCCGGCTGATGTTCGGGATTGAGTACTACCGGCGCGCCTGGTCGCGCCGGCCGGCCGAGGGCGACGCGACCGACCTGTTCGGGGGCCTCGGGTGAGCCTGACCTTCCTGTGCGTGCACGCCCACCCCGACGACGAGGCCAGCTCGACCGGCGGGGTGCTGCGCGTCTTGGCCGATGAGGGCGTGCGCACCGTGCTCGTCACCTGCACCAACGGCGAGTTCGGCGACGCCCCCGACGGGACCAAGCCCGACGCGCCCGGCCACGACCCCGACGGGGTGGCCACGGTGCGCGAGAGAGAGCTCGACGAGGCCGTGTCGGTGCTCGGGGTCTCGCGGCTCGTGCGCCTGGGGTACCGCGACTCGGGGATGAAGGGCTGGCCCCAAAACGACGACCCGCAGGCCTTCTGGTCGATTCCCCTCGACGAGGCGGCGGCCCGGGTGGCCGCCCTCCTCGAGCAGGAGCGGCCCCAGGTCGTGATGACCTACAACGAGAACGGCTTCTACGGCCACCCCGACCACGTCCAGGCCCACCGGGTCACGATGCGGGCCCTCGAGATGGTCGAGTTCGAGCCGACCGTCTACTTCAACGCGATCCCCCACTCGGTGATGGCCCGCATGCGCGAGCGCTGGGCCGAGGAGGAGCGACGCCAGGCCGAGGCCGAGGGGCGCGCGTACGAGCCCGACCCCGAGGAGGAGGCGATCGACCTGGGTACCCCCGACGAGGCCATCGGCGCGGCGATCGACGTGCGCTCGGCCCTGGCCGCCAAGCGGGCCGCGCTGGCCGCCCACGCCTCCCAGATCGCCGACTCGTTCTGGCTGCGCATGAGCGAGGAGGAGTTCGCCCGGGCGATGGCGACCGAGTGGTTCGTGCGCGCGCGCAACCCGCTCGGACTCGACGGGACCGTCACCGACCTCTTCGCCGGCTACCGCTAGTCCGCCCCCCGGTCGGGGCCCGGATACTGTGGGCCCGTGCCGACCACGCTGCTGGAGCTGCGCGAGGTCGGCAAGACCTTCGGTGACACGGTGGCCCTCGCGCCCACGTCGCTCGGGATCGAGGAGGGCTCCTTCGTCGCGATCGTCGGGCCCTCGGGCTGCGGCAAGTCGACGCTGTTCAACGTGATCGCCGGGCTGCTCGCGCCCGACGGTGGCCAGGTGGTGTTGCGCGGCTCGACGATCACCGCGACGACGGGCCACGTCGGCTACATGCTCCAAAAGGACCTGCTCGTCCCGTGGCGCACGGTGGAGGACAACATCACGATGGCCACCCGGCTCACCCGGCGGGTGACCGACGAGGACCGGGCCGAGGCCCGGCGCGTCGCGCGCCAGTACGGGCTGGGGGAGTTCCTGCGCCACTACCCGAGCGCGCTCTCGGGCGGCATGCGCCAGCGCGTCGCCTTCATGCGAACCCTCGTCACCCACCAGGAGCTCCTCTTGCTCGACGAGCCCTTCGGGGCCCTCGACGCCCAGACCCGCCTCGAGATGCAGGAGTGGCTGCTGCGGGTCTGGAAGGACACCGGACGCACCGTGCTCTTCATCACCCACGACGTCGACGAGTCGATCTTCCTCTCGGATCGGATCGTCGTGATGAGCCCTCGCCCGGGCCGAGTGGTCGCGGACCTGGCCAACCCCCTCTCACGCCCTCGGGGGATCCACACCCTGCTCGAGCCCGACTTCATCGCCCTCAAGGCGAAGGTCCTCGGCCTGCTGCACGGGGGCGACGCGTGAGGCGCCGGGTCCTGTTGAACGTCGGGGTGCCGATCCTCTCGCTGCTCTTGGTGCTCGGGCTCTGGCAGCTCATCGTGGTGGGCTTCCACGTGGCGAGCTACATCGCCCCGCGCCCGCGCGAGGCGATCACCTCGGTGACCAGCCAGTGGTCGACGCTCTGGCCGCTCATCCTGGGCACGATCCGCGAGACGATCTACGGCTACGTGATCGGCGCGGTCCTCGGCTTCGCCCTAGGGGTGGTGATGGCCAAGATCGCCGTGATCCAGCGGCTCATCTACCCGGTCATCCTGGTGAGCCAGGCCGTGCCGGTGATCGCGCTCGCCCCGGTGCTCGTCATCATCCTGGGCTTTGGCATCGTGCCCAAGATCGTCATCGTCACCTGGATCGTCTTCTTCCCGGTCACCGTGAACGTGCTCGACGGCCTGGGCCACGTCGACCCCGACCTCAAGAACCTGGCCCGGGTGTACGGCGCGTCGCGGTGGCGGACCTTCGTCCAGATCGAGGTGCCCGCCTCGACGACCCCGCTGTTCAGCGGGCTCAAGATCGGCGCCATCTACGCGGTCACCGGGGCGATCATCGGCGAGCTCGCCGCCTCCGAGGGAAACTCCCTCGCCCTCTACCAAGAGCACGCCAACTCCAACCTCAACACCGCGGCCGTCTACGGCACCACGATGGTCATGACCCTGATCGGGATCGCCTGGTTCTTGCTCGTGGTGGGCCTCGAGGTCTGGTCCACGCCCTGGCAGCGGCGCAGCGTGGCCCGCCGGCGGTGGCGACGCGGCGCCGACGGTCCCGCTGAGTAGTATCGGCGCGGACGACTCAAAGGGGACAGCAGTGAAGCTCCGCCACGTCGGCCTCGCGGCCGTAAGTTCAGTACTGGCGCTCACGGGCGCGGTGAGCGTGGCGGCGACGGCGTCGTCGTCGGCGGCCCCGCTCAAGACCGTGACCTTCGCCTACGACTTCCCGGGCCCGGACTTCGAGCTCATCCCCGTCGTGGTCGCCGAGGACCGGGGCTACTTCCGTGACCACGGGCTCAACGTGAAGGTGGACTTCCCGTCCAACACCTCCTCGACGACCCAGTTCCTCACCACCGGCACCGCCCAGTTCGGCTTCATCACCACCACCGACATGGCCGTCGCGGTGAACGTGGGCGCGCCGCTGGTGTCGATCGCCAACTACTCGATGAGCAACAACTGGGCCCTGTTCGCCAAGCCGGGCGTGAGCCTCAAGGCCACGTCGCTGCACAAGACCCTGCTGGGCAAGCGGATCTTCAGCTACGGGGACACCTGGACCGAGGCGATGCTGCCCTTCGTCTTGCGCTACGCGCACCTCACCACCTCCCAGGTCAAGATCATCACCAACCCCACGGCCAACGACCTGACCTACCTGCTGGCGGGCAAGGTCGACTTCTCGACCTCGACGACCAACTACGAGCTGGCCGGCTTCGCCGGCGCGCACGTGAAGGGCCACCTCTCGGAGCTGCTCGGCACGAAGGCCGGCGCGCCGAACATCCCGATCTGGGTCTACGCGGTCACCAAGTCCTACGCCCACTCCAACCCGGCGACCGTGAAGGCCTTCCTCGCGGCCATCCTCCAGGCGACCAAGTGGGCGGCCGCGAACCCGGTGGCCGCGGCCAAGGACTTCGACCGGGCCTACCCGAAGTCGGGCTACACCAACGCCTACAACGCGCTGGGCTGGAAGCTGACGGTGCCGTTCCTCACCAACGCCCAGCACCACTACTTCACCGAGACCAACGCGCAGTGGTCGACGCTCACTCGGGCCCTCAAGGGGATCAAGCTGATCACCAAGGTCGCCTCGCCCTCGTCGTACTACACGAACACGTACCAGCCCGCCCAGTGACGCCGCCCCGGATCGGGGTCGTCGGCAGCGCGAACGTCGATCTCGTCGCGCGCTGCGAGGCGTTGCCCCGGCCCGGAGAGACGGTCATGGCCTCGTCGCTCGCCCGTCTGCCCGGCGGCAAGGGGGCGAACCAGGCGGCGGCGCTCGCCGCGCTGGGCGCCGAGGTGACCTTCGTGGGCTGCGTGGGCGCCGACGAGTCCGGCGACTGGATCCTGTCCGGGCTCGCCGCGCGCGGGGTCGACGTCGCGCGGGCCGTTCGCCGCGACGTGGCGACCGGCACCGCGCTGATCGCGGTCGACGCCTCGGGGGAGAACCTCATCGTCGTGGCCCCGGGGGCCAACGACGCGCTCACCCCCGAGGCCCTCGACCTGGCCGGGCTCGACCTGGTGCTCTGTCAGCTCGAGGTGCCCGTCGCGGTCGTCGAGGCGGTCGTGGCGCGCGCGACCGCCACCGTCCTCAACCGGGCGCCGGCCCGGGCGCTGCCCCCCGAGACCCTCGCCGGGTGCCGGGCGATCGTGGCTAACGAGCACGAGACCCGCTCGCTGCCCCTGGCCGAGCTGGCCCACGTGGTCGTGACCCGGGGCGCCGAGGGGGCGTCGCGCCTGGAGCGGGGGACCGAGGTCGCCCACGCCGGGTCGCCCCGGGTCACCCCGGTCGACACGGTCGGGGCCGGCGACGTCTTCTGCGCCGCCTACGCGCTCGGCCTCGCCGAGGGCTGGGACCTCGACGAGACCCTGCGCTTCGCGGTGGCGGCGGGCGCCCTGGCGACCCTGGCCCCCGGCGCCCAGGGGTCGCTCCCGACCCGAAAGGAGGTCGAGGCGTGCCTCGACGCATCGTGATCGACACCGACCCCGGGGTGGACGACGCCGTCGCCATCCTGCTGGCTCTCGCGAGCCCCGAGCTCGAGGTCGTCGCCCTGACCACGGTGGCCGGCAACGTCGACCTCGAAAAGACGACTCTCAACGCGCGTC
The DNA here is from genome assembly GCA_021802025.1 of Actinomycetes bacterium. Classification (GTDB taxonomy): domain Bacteria; phylum Actinomycetota; class Acidimicrobiia; order Acidimicrobiales; family RAAP-2; genus RAAP-2. The sequence continues at coordinate 1,106 of JAKABC010000095.1, read as the reverse complement.
GCCTCCTCGAGCTCGCCGGGCGCCCCGACGTGATCGTCGCGGCCGGGATGGCCGAGGCGCTCGCTGGCTCGCCGGCCCACGAGGGCGGCGTGCACGGCCAGGACGGGCTGGGCGACCTCGAGTGGGACGAGCCGAGCGTGCCCGTGCACCCCGAGAGCGCGGTGGAGGTGCTGCGCGCGGCGATCGAGTCGGGCCCGATCACCGTCGTGGCCATCGGGCCCCTCACCAACCTGGCCGTGCTGCTGCGGCGCTACCCCGGCCTCGACGAGCGCGTCGAGCGCGTCGTGGTGATGGGTGGGGCCAGCGTCATGGGCAACGTGACCCCGGCGGCCGAGTTCAACATCTGGGCCGACCCCGAGGCCGCGCGCGAGGTCTTCGCCGCGCGGTGGCCGCTGGCGATCATGCCCCTCGACCTCACCCACCAGGCCTACCTCAACGACGACGACCTGGCGTACCTGCGCGCTTTGGGCACCGAGGTCGGTCGACGCTGTGCCGACATGCTCGAGCCCTACGCCGCCTTCCACGAGCACTGGTACGCGAATCGCGACATCATCATGCACGACGCGACGGCCGTCTACGAACTCATCGACCCCACGGCCATCGAATCCGAGGGCGTCGCGGTGACCGTGGAGACCGGCGGGGAGTACTCGCGCGGGGCCACGTGGTTCGACCGTCGTCCGGCGCACCGCGCGAGCACGACGCGCGTCGGGGTCCGTCTCGACAACGACCGGTTCCGCGCCCTCGTGCGCGAGCGGCTGGCGAGTTATCGCTAGTAGCGGTACGTGTCGGGCTTGTAGGGGCCCTCGACGTCCACACCGATGTAGTCGGCCTGGCGCTTGGAGAGCCGGGTGAGCCTCACCCCCAGGGCGTCGAGGTGGAGCCGGGCGACCTTCTCGTCGAGGTGCTTGGGCAGGGTGTAGACGCGCCGCTCGTAGCGGTCGTGGTTCACGTACAGCTCGATCTGGGCCATCACCTGGTTGGTGAAGGAGTTGCTCATCACGAAGCTCGGGTGGCCCGTCGCGTTGCCCAGGTTGAGCAGGCGGCCCTCGGAGAGCACGATGATGGCCCGGCCGTTGGGCAGGGTCCACTTGTCGACCTGGGGCTTG
>JAKABC010000094.1 GCA_021802025.1 Actinomycetes bacterium | reverse complement strand
GCCGACCCTGCTCGTGGTGGGTGAGCGCGAGGTCACCCCGGACGAGGTGGACGCCGCCCGGGCTCGCCTGACCGGCGCCCGGGCGCACGTCCTCCCCGGATGGGGCCACCTGCAGACGTTCTGGCACGGCGAGGTCACCGGGCCCCTCATCGCCGGGTTCTTGCGCGAGGTCCTCGACCGCTAGGGGCCGGCTCAGAGGGGCTCGACGGTCCCCGCGCGCACGCGCATCGGGGCGTGGAGGAGCTCGCGCGTCTCGGCCGACTCGGCGAGCTCGACGTCGTCGCTGTGGGCCCACTGTCGCCGACCGTCGGCTCGGCGTCCGCACACGATGAGCCGTTCGGGGGTGCCGTCGGGACGGTGGGTGACGGTATAGGTCTCCACCTCGATCGCGCCGTCGCCCGTGGCGACCTCGACCCGCGGCGCGGCGACCGCCGCGCCCACGTCGCGCCAGCGAAAGCCGTCCCTGGGTGGGGTGGCGCTGTAGGTGCCCCAGGCGTGCTCGGTCGAGAACCAGCCGAGGCCCGTGACCAGCCCGGTCGCCGCGGGCCGCTCACGCAGGCGCTCGACCATCGTCGCGATCGCGTGGGTGACGTAGTTGTTGCCGGGCCCGCCGGCGAAGGTGAGCCCCCCGGTCACCGTCGGGGGTCGGGCGGGGTCGAGCGGGTCGAGGCCGATCACCTCGCAGGCGGTCTCGACGACCGTGGGGAAGCAGCTGTAGAGGTCCAGCAGGTCGAGGCCGTCGACCTCGACGCCGAAGTCCCCGAGCGCCGCCCAGATAGCCGTCATCGCCGGGGACGCGTCGAGCTCGGGCCGCTGCGAGACGAACCAGTGGTCGTCGGCCTGGGCGGCGCACTGGGGGAAGACCATCGTCTCTTCTCGGATGCCGAGCTCGCGCGCGCACCGGTAGGAGGTGAGCACGAGGCTCGCGCCCATGTCGACGGGCAGGTTGGCCACCAGCAGCTTGGTGTAGGGGAAGGCGATCATCCGATTCGACGGCGCGGGCGTGGCGATCGTGGCGGCGTCGGGCGCGTCGCGGCGCCAGGCGTAGGGGTTGTCGGCCGCCACGCGCGCGAAGCTCGCCCACAGCGCCCCGAGCCGGGCCCGGTGCTCGTCGATCGTCCAGCCCCGCCGGGCCCGCCGGGCGTTCTCGAAGAGGGGGTAGACCCCGACCGGCAGCGCCAGGCCGTGGCGGCGCTCCTCGGGCGTGAAGGGGTCGGGTCCGCTCGCCACCGGGGCCGGCCCGTCCTCGTGGCCGGGCCAGTCGACGGGGTGGCCCTCTAGGCGGGCCAGGCGGTGGGCGTACATCGCCTCGGCGCCGACGATTGCGAGCGCGTCGAGCTCGCCGGCGGCGATGCGCCGGGCCGCCCGGGCGAGAAGGCGCTGGGGCTGGCTGCCCCCGGTGGGGGCGAGCGCGGTGGCGCGCGGGGCGAGGCCGAGGGCCCCGAGGACGAGGTCGGCCGGGTCGCGGGCTCGCCAGAGAAACGAGCGAATCGCGACGACCTCGTCGAGGCGCGCGAGCAGGGCCGCGCCGGCGCCCGCGTCGTCGGCGGCCGCGGAGAGCGCGTCGACCATCAGCCCGAGCGGCGTCGGGCGGTCCGAATAGACCTGTCCCGCGACGGGCGGCACGCTCACCTGGCCGACCCCGACGACGACCGGTGTGCGGGGATCGAGGGCCACGTGGGCAGTATTGCGCCCCCTCGCGCCGCCGAGGGCCACGGGTAGGGTGGGGGCGCTATGCGCATCGCGATGGGCTCCGACCACGCCGGCTTCGAGCTCAAGGCCCTCTTAGCCGGCGCGATCGAGTCCTGGGGCCACGAGGTGCTCGACCTGGGCACCGACGCGCCGAGCCCCCCGGTCGACTACCCCGACTACGGCGCGGCCGTGGGCCGGGCCGTCGTCGAGGGCCGCGCCGACCTCGGGGTGGCCTGCTGCGGGTCGGGGATCGGGATCGCGATCGCGGCCAACAAGGTCGCGGGCGTGCGCGCCGCGGTCGTCACCGACGTGACGAGCGGGCATCTCGCGCGCGAGCACAACCACGCCAACGTCGTCTGCCTCGGCGGGCGGCTCACCGGGCCGAGCGTGGCGATCGAGGCGGTCGAGGCCTTCCTCGCCGCGTCGCCCGAGCCCCGCCACCAGGCCCGAATCGACAAGATCGCGGCGCTCGACGCCGCCCGCGCCAAGGAGCAGCCGTGAGCCCCTCGCCCCTGGATCGCTGGATCACCGACGACGAGGTGGTGGCCCTGCTGGGCGAGGAGTGGGCGCGCCAGACCACCACGCTCCAGCTCATCGCCAGCGAGAACTTCGCCTCGCCCGCGGTGCTGGCGGCGGCCGCGTCGATCCTCACCAACAAGTACGCCGAGGGCTACCCGGGCCGGCGCTACTACGGCGGCAACCAGGTGGTCGACGAGGTCGAGGATCTCGCCCGACGCCGGCTGACGGCGCTCTTCGGGGCCGACCACGCCAACGTCCAGCCCCACAGCGGGGCCAACGCCAACGTCGCGGTCTACGAGGCGCTGCTCGAGCCAGGCGACACGATCCTGGCGATGCGACTGGACCAGGGCGGCCACCTCACCCACGGGTCGCCGGCGTCGATCACCTCGACCTTCTGGCGCTTCGTCTCCTACGGGGTGACGCCGCGCTCGGACGACCCGGCGGTCCCCGGCGAGGTCATCGACTTCGACAACGTGCGCGACCTCGCCCTCGCGCACCGCCCGCGGCTCATCGTGGCCGGGGCGACGGCCTACTCGCGGATCATCGACCCGGTGCCCTTCCGCGAGATCGCCGACGAGGTCGGCGCCTACCTCATGTTCGACTCGGCCCACGTCGCCGGCCTGATCGCCGGCGGCGCCCACCCCTCGCCCGTGCCCTACGCCGACGTGGTGACCTTCACCACGCACAAGACCCTGCGCGGGCCCCGCGGCGGGGCGATCCTCTGCCGGGACGAGCACGCGAAGAAGATCGACTCGGCGGTCTTCCCGGGCCAGCAGGGCGGCCCGCTCGAGCACGTCATCGCCGCCAAGGCCGTCGCCTTCAAAGAGGCCGCCCAGCCGGCCTTCGCCGACTACGCCCACCGGGTGGTCGCCAACGCCCGGGCCTTTTCGGCGGCGCTGGCCGCCCGGGGATTCCGACCGGTCTCGGGCGGGACCGAGAACCACATGGTGCTGGTGGACCTGCGCGACTTCGACGCCGAGCTCACCGGCAAGGTCGCCCAGGAGGCGCTGGACCGCGCCGGGATCACCACCAACCGCAACACGATCCCCGACGACCCGCGCAGCGCCTTTGTCACCTCGGGCCTGCGCGTCGGCACGGCCGCCGAGACGACGGCCGGGCTCGGCGAGGCCGAGTTCGCCGCGGTGGCCGAGCTGATGGCGCGCGCGCTGCGCGGGCGCGACGACGAGGCCGTCCTGGCTGCGGTGCGTCGCGACGTCGCGGCGCTCTGCGCGACGTTCAACCCGTACCAGGGGTTCGTGGGCTAGGTCGTGGGCCGACTGGTCGCCTACGCGGTCGTCGCCCTCGTGGCGGCGGTGGTGACGGCGCTCGTCGAGCGCCCGGCCCGTCGCCTCTCGATCGAGATCGGCTACACCGCCCAGCCCGACGAGCGCAAGGTCCACCAGTCCGTCACGCCCTACGGGGGCGGGGCGGCGATGCTGGTCGGGCTGAGCGCGGGCCTGCTGGCCACGCTGCTCGTCCCGTCGCTGCGCCCGGTGCTGACCGCCTCGCGCGAGGGCTTCGGGGTGCTGCTCGCCGCCGGGGTGATCTTCGTGGTGGGCATGGTCGACGACTTCCGCGAGATGAGCGCCCCCGCCAAGGTGGCCGGCCAGTTCCTGGCCGCCTCGATCCTCTACTTCTCGGGCGCGACGATGTACCAGCTCAAGCTGCCCTTCGCCGGGTTCGTCGTGCTCGGCCCGTCGATCCTGCCGGTGATCACCGCGGTGTGGGTCGTGGCCCTGTGCAACGCCATCAACCTCATCGACGGCCTCGACGGGCTCGCGGCGGGGATCGTGGCGATCGCCTCGGGCACGCTGTGCGTCTACGGGCTGCGCCTCGAGACGCTCGGGCTGCTGCCCGTGTCCAACGTCGGGCCCCTGATCGCGGCGGTCACCTTCGGGATCTGCGTGGGCTTTCTGCGCGACAACTTCCACCCGGCCAAGCTGTTCATGGGCGACGCCGGCTCGTTGATGCTCGGACTGCTCATGAGCGCCTCGACGATGGTCATCGGCGGGCGGACCGCCCCGGCGAGCGGGGTCACCTTCTTCTTCTTCGCCCCGCTGCTGATCCCCGTCTTCATCCTCGGCGTGCCCCTGATCGACGCCGCCTGGGCCTTCATCCGGCGCACCGCCTCGGGCCAGGGCTTCGACACCCCCGACAAGAACCACATCCACCACCGGCTGATGCGACTGGGGCACGGGCACCGCCGCACGGTGGTGATCCTCTGGTCGTGGACGGCCCTGTTGTGCGGCTTCGTGCTCCTGCCGCTGTTCGACAACCAGGCCAACGTCTTCATCCCCCTGGGCGTCGCGGTGCTCGCGATCGCCCTGGTGACCTGGTTCAGCCCGCTGCTCGAGTGGCTCCGGCGCGGCCGCTCGGCGCCGCGGCCGCCGGCGCCCCCGCGCGAGCGGGTGGGCCGGTGAGCGGGGGGCACGGCGACGACCAGGGCCGGGCCCCGGCGGACCAGGACGGACGACGCGAGTCGGCGCCGTCGGTCGCGGCGGCCTTCGCGGCGCTGGGCACCTCGATCGCGATCTGTCTCGCCCTCGGGGTCGTCCTCGGGATCTACCTCGACCGGTGGTGGCACGCCTCGCCGGCCGGTCTGCTGGTCGGGATAGTGTTGGGAGCGGCGGCGGCCGTGGCGAGCGTCCTCTCACTCGTCCGGCGCTACCTGTGAATCGTCCGTCCGTGCTAGAGAACCTCCCCGCCTCGACCCTGCCGCGCCTGCTGCGTCGCACCGCCTATTCGGCACTCGCCGTCGGGGTCGTCGGCTTCGTCGTGGCCTTCTTCGTGGCCTCGGCGCTCGCGGCCCTCGGGGTCGCCCTCGGGGTCGCCCTGGCCGTGGTGAACCTGCGCCTGCTCGACCGCCAGGCGGCGCGCGTCGAGGTCGGCAGCGGGGCCAAGAGCACCCGGGCCGTGCGTCGCCAGCTCGGGGGGCGCACGACCGGCCGGCTGGCGGTGGTGACCGCGGTGGTCCTCGTGCTCATCTGGCTGGACGCCCCCCTGGGAGTGGGTATTGTTGTCGGGCTTGTGCTGTATCAGATCGTCTTCGTCGTGAACGTCCTACGCGTCGTGGCGAGCCAGGGAGGAGTGGAGTAGAGCCGATGCTGTTCGCTGCGGCTAAGACCATTCCCGTCGGGGACCACCCCTACTGGCACCTCGCCGGTCTCACGATCGACGAGGACATCGTCCTGGGCACCCTGTTGGCGGCGGCCATCTTCCTCGGACTGGGCTTTTGGATGCGCAAGAAGCTCACCGACGGCGTGCCGAGCAAGATCCAGATCGTCTGGGAGGTGCTGACCGAGCAGGTCACCGAGCTCGCCGACTCGGCCATCGGGCCCGAGGGCCGGCGCTTCGTGCCGGTCGGGGTCACCCTCTTCCTCTTCATCCTCATCTGCAACTGGCTCGACTTCCTGCCCTCGGCGCTGCGCCCGGGCCAGTCGGGCGACATCTTCCCCGCGCCCACGAGCGACGTGAACCTGCCCCTGGCGATGGCGCTGTTCGTCATCGTCTGGGCCCACATCGAGTCCTTCCGCGCCCGCGGATTCCGGGGCTACTTCCGCCACTACGCCCAGCCGTTCAAGGCGCTCGCCCCGATCAACGTGATCGAGGAGATCACCAAGCCGATCACCCTCACCTTCCGTCTCTTCGGCAACATCTTCTCGGGCGGGCTGATGGTGGTGGTGATGCTGACGCTCCTGCCGATCTACGTCACCCCGCCGCTCGAGATCGTCTGGAAGTTCTTCGACACGGGCCTGCTCGGCACGATCCAGGCCTTCATCTTCACGCTCCTCACGATGCTCTACTTCGGCTTCGCGATGAGTCACGACGAGGCGCCCGAGGCGCACGCGTCGCCCGAACCGGTCGCCCCCGCCCGGGTGGCCCACGAGGTCCTGCAGTGAACCATCCCAGGAGGAGTAGATAAATGGCAACGGACACCACAGCGATCAGCGACGCCGTTCGCAACGCCGGGGCGCTCATCGGTGGCGGTCTCGCCCTCGGCGGCGGCGCCATCGGTGCGGCCATCGGAGACGGCCTGGCCGGGAGCCAGACCATCGCGGCCATCGCGCGTCAGCCCGAGATCGAGAACAAGGCGAGGACGTACTTCTTCTTGACCGTCGGACTGGTCGAGGCGATGTACTTCATCAACCTGCTGTTCATGGTCGTCTTCGTCTACGTGTTCGAAAAGCACTAACGCGGGGTCTTCCCGTCCGCTAGGAAAGTCGGCCCACCATGCTCGCCACCTCCATCTTCCTCCTGCCCAACGGGACGTTCATCGTCGAGTTGGTCGTCTTTGTCATCCTGCTCTTGATCGCTCGGCGCTACTTCCTCCCGCCGATCGTCAAGGCGATGGAGAGCCGCCAGGAGAAGGTGCGCACCTCGCTCGCCGCCGCCGAGGCCGCGCGGGCCGAGGCCGCCCAGGCCGAGGACGAGCGCGCGCTGGTGCTG
>JAKABC010000093.1 GCA_021802025.1 Actinomycetes bacterium | reverse complement strand
GACGGGCAGGGTGGAGACGAGGGTCTTGCCCTCGCCGGTCTTCATCTCGGCGATCCAGCCGAAGTGCAACGCCATCCCACCCATCAGCTGGACGTCGTAGGGGCGCTGGCCGAGCACCCGGGTCGCTCCCTCGCGCACCACGGCGAAGGCCTCGATCAAAAGGTCGTCCAGGGTCTCACCGTCGCCCAGTCGGGCCCGGAACTCGTCGGTCTTGGCCCGTAGCTCGGCGTCGCTCAGGGCGGCCATCGCCGCCGAGAGCTCGTTAATGGGCTCGACCAGGCCCGCGAGCTCGCGAACGCGCTTTCCCTCGCCGGCGCGCAGGATCTTGGTCAGAACGCTCATGACCGTCTCACCCTACCGGTCGAGGGCCGAGTTCGAGGGGGCTGCGCGTGCTGACCTGGTCTTTGACCCCACACCTGCCTGCGGCGGTGTCCGTGCGCGACCCGGGCAGCTCGCGCTCTCCCGGGCCGACCTCGCACTCTTCACCGGCTCCCGCTCGGGGCACGGTGCCCCGGTCGAGGCAGGACTTACCTCTAAACCGCGCCATGCTCAGCGTCGACAAGACGCCTTACGTGGGTCGCTTCGCCCGCGGCTGGCTTCGACTTTCAACCACAGACCACGCGCAGCCCACGCCCATCCTAGGTCCCGCGTTCAGCCCCACCCCGGGCCAGCACGACCACCAGTCGTAGCCCGAGCACGAGCGCGGCGAGGGGCACCAGGGCCCGGCGCAGGCCGGTCGCCGTCTGGGCCTCGAAGCGCAGGGCGCTGCGGTGGTGGGCGACGAGCATCGCCCGAGGCGCCCGGGCCCGCGCGGCGCCCTCGACGTGGGTGACGACGGCGTCGGGGGTCGTCGCGACGTCCCAGCCGGCGCGCCGCAGCGACCAGCACAGCGCCATGTCCTCGGCGAACATGAAGTAGCGCTCGTCGAATCCCCCGACCTCTTCGAAGGCGGCCCGCCGCACGAGGAAGAACGCGCCCGACACCCAGTCCGCCGACCCGTCGGGGTGGGGCGAGCGGTAACGGCGGGTCGCGGGATTGGTCGGCCACCACGGGCCCACGAGGGCGTGGGCGGTCGCGAGCCACGGGTTGGGGAAGACCCGCGCCGAGGGATAGGTCGAGCCGTCGGGCCGCTCGATCTGGGGTCCCACGATGGCGACGGCCGGGTGGGTCTCGAGGAAGTCGACGAGGGCCGACACCGCGCCCGCGTGAACGACGACGTCGGGGTTCGAGACGAGTAGGTAGGGCGCCGTCGCGACCAGGGCCGCCCCCCGATTCACCCCCCGGCCGTAGCCCAGGTTGCCCTCCACCTCGAGCACCCGCACCCCGGGGTGGCCGAGGTCCCGGGGGGCCGAGCCCGGCTCACCGTTCTCCACCACGACGATCGACTCGACGTCGTTGGCGACCAGCGAGTCGACGCAGCCCGCGAGCAGCTCGCCGGTGTGGTAGTCGACGATGACCGCCGCGACGTCGCGCGCGACCGAGCTCACGGCCCGACCCGATCGCTGAGCAGGCGCGCGACCGCCTCGCGCCAGGGCGGGAGCGCCCGCCAGCGAGTGGCCAGGCGCGTGGTGTCGAGGTCGCTGCGCGCCGGGCGCCGGGCGCGCGGCGGCGGGTCGAGCTCACTCGTGGCGATCGGGGTGGCGAAGCCCTCGCCCGCCCCCAGCAGCGCCCCGACGTGGACCGCGACGTCGTACCACGTGGCGTCGCCGCGGTTGGCGACGTGCCAGAGCCCCCCCGGGCGCTCGCGCACCATGGTGACGAGGACTCGGGCGAGGTCACTCGCTGCGGTGACCGTGCCCCGCTGGTCGTCGACGAAGCGCACCGGTTCGCCCCGCCGGGCCCGCTCGGCCATGACGTGGACCACGCTGCGCCCACGCACGCCCATCACCCACGAGGTGCGCACGACGGTGTCGCGCGGCGCGCACCTCTGCTCGCCGGCCCACTTCGACGCGCCGTAGACCCCGAGCGGGTTCGGCGCGTCGCCCTCGACGTAGGCCGCTCCCTTGGTGCCGTCGAAGACGTAGTCGGTCGACACGGTCACGAGGTGGGCGCCGGTCTCGGCGCACGCGGCCGACAAGAGGGCCGGGCCCGTCTCGTTCACCGCGTAGCAGGCCGCCACCTCGTCCTCGGCCCGGTCGACCGCGGTGTAGGCCGCCAGGTTCACCACCACGTCGGGCTGGGCCATCGAGAGCGCCCGCGACACCGACGCGGGATCGGCCACGTCGAGCTCCGCGCGGGCGAGTCCCACCACTTCGAACTCCGAGGGCCCGACGGGGGAGCCGTCAGGCTCGAAGGCGGGGTCGCCCCCGGGCGGGAGCGTCCCGCGCAGGTGGTCGACGAGGTCGCGGCCGACCTGACCGTGGGCGCCGGTGACGAGCACGCGCGTCACTGCTCAGCCCTCCACCGCGCGCAGGTGCACGACGTCGCCTGCGGCCACGGCGACCTCGCCGTCGTCGGTGGCCACCACGAGTCGTCCGGCCTCGTCGACGTCGCGCGCCACGCCCTCGAGTTGGGTCAAAGCCTGCTCGACCCGCACGCGCCGCCCCAGGGTGTCGAGCGCGCGTCGGTACTCCTCGCGCAGGCGCGCGCGCCCGGCGGCGTCGTCGAGCAGGGGCCGGCGCCGCTCGATCTCTTCCAGCACGATGTCGAGGAGGGCCTCGGGCTCGAGGGTGACCCCGGCGGCGCGGCGCACGCAGGTGGCTCGAGCCTCGGGGGGGCCGTCGTAGGTGAGGTTGACCCCGAGGCCGACGACGAGCGCGCCGTCGGCGCTCGACTCGGCGAGGACCCCGGCGATCTTCTCGCCGTCGACGACGAGGTCGTTGGGCCACTTCAGCCCCACGCGCAGCCCGCACAGGCGCACCAGCGCGGCCCGGGCCGACAGCGCGACGGCGGCCACGGCCCACTGGCGCCGGTCGGCCTCGAGGTCCGGGCGCAACAGCACCGAGCACAAGAGCGACGAGCGCGGCGGCGCCTCCCACACGCGGTCGTGACGGCCCCGTCCGGCGCTCTGGTAGTCGGCCACCACCACCCGGCCCTCGGGCGCACCGGCCTCGGCCTGGGCGCGCAGGTGGGTGTTCGTCGAGTCCACCGACTCGAGGCGCTCGACCCGCCATATCGTCACCGCCACGCTGAGAACATTAGGGTTTCGAGGTCCGGTGCTAGAAAAGTTGGGTTCTCCGGGAGGTCCGCGTGCTCAAGAAAGTCCTCATCGCCAACCGCGGTGAGATCGCCGTGCGGGTGATGCGCACGTGCCGGGAGCTCGGCGTCCAGACCGTCGCGGTCTACTCCGAGCTCGACCGCAACGCCCTGCACGTGCGCCTGGCCGACGAGGCCTACGCCCTGGGTGGCCAGAGCGCGGCCGAGAGCTACCTCAACACCGAGGCGATCCTCGCCGTGTTGGAGCGCTCGGGGGCCGACGCGGTGCACCCCGGCTACGGGTTCTTCAGCGAGAACGCCGACTTCGCCCGGGCGATCACCTCGCGGGGCGTGACCTTCATCGGCCCGCCGCCCGAGGCGATCGAGGTCATGGGCGACAAGATCTCCTCGCGCCTCGCCGCCGAGGCCGCCGGGGTGGCCGGGGTCCCCGGACGCAGTGAGACCCTGGCGAGCGCCGCCGAGGTGATCGCCTTCGGCGAGGAGTTCGGATGGCCGGTCGCGATCAAGGCCGCCTTCGGCGGCGGCGGTCGGGGCATGAAGGTGGTGGAGTCCGCGGCCGACGCCGAGGCGGCGCTCGAGAGCGCCCAGCGCGAGGCCCAGAGCTACTTCGGGCGCTCGGAGTGCTACGTCGAGCGCTACCTCGCGTGGCCGCGCCACATCGAGATGCAGGTGCTCGCCGACGGCCACGGCACCGTGTTGTGGCTGGGCGAGCGCGACTGCTCGGCCCAGCGGCGCCACCAAAAACTCGTGGAGGAGTCGCCCGCCCCGAACTTCCCCGACGAGATCCGTACCGCCATGGGTGAGGCGGCGGTGCGCGTGGCCCGGGCCTGCGGCTACGTCAACGCCGGCACGGTCGAGTTCCTCTACCAAGACGGCGACTTCTACTTCCTCGAGATGAACACCCGCCTGCAGGTCGAGCACCCCGTGACCGAGCTCGTGACCGGACTCGATCTCGTCGAGTGGCAGTTGCGCGTCGCCTCGGGTGAGGCCCTCCCCTTCGGCCAGGGTGACGTCGCGCGCAACGGCCACGCGATCGAGGTGCGCATCAACGCCGAGGACCCGGCCCAGGGGCGATTCACCCCCTCCCCGGGCACCATCACGGCGCTGAAGCCCCCGGCCGGACCGGGGGTGCGCCTGGACGCCGGCTACGAGTCAGGCGACACGATTAGCCAGTACTACGACAACCTCATCGCCAAGCTCGTGGTCTGGGGGCCCGACCGCGAGCGGGCGCGGCGCCGGATGCTGCGCGCGATCGAAGAGACGACCATCGAGGGCGTCGCGACCACCCTGCCGGCCGACGTGATCATCCTCTCCGACGACGACTTCGTCGCGGGGACCCACTCGACCAAGTGGGTCGAGACTCGCCTCGACTTCTCCGAGCTCCCCTCGGCGCCGGGCGCGACGGTCTCGGTCGGCGACGGGCGCGTGCGCAAGGACGTCACGGCCGAGGTCAACGGCCGGCGCGTCACCGTGGCGCTCTGGGTGCCCGAGAACGGCGACGAGCTGAACCGGCCCGTCTCCACCGCCGCCAAGCCCCGCCGCCAGCACCACGCCGGCGTGCTGGGCAGCGGATCGGGCAAGGTCACGGTGCCGATGCAGGGCACGATCGTCAAGGTCGCCGTCGAGGTGGGCCAAAGGGTCGAGGCCGGTGAGACCGTGGTGATCCTCGAGGCGATGAAGATGGAGAACACCGTCGCCGCTGAGAAGTCGGGGGTGATCTCGGCGGTGCGGGTCGCCACCGGCGACTCGGTCGCCGCCGGCGACGTCGTGGTGGAGATCGAGTGACCCTCGAGGCGCGCGTCACCGCGGCCGTCGACGCCGCGCGCGAGGAGCTCATCGCCCTGAGCCACTTCGTCCACGCCCACCCCGAGCTCGGCTACGAGGAGTTCCAGTGCGCCGAGGCGGTGGCCGCGGCCGCCGAGCGGGCCGGCTTCACGCTCATCCGGGGCGCGGCCGGACGGCCCACGGCCTTCGTCGCCACGGCCGGCACGGGCTCGCTGTGTATCGCCCTGTGCGCCGAGTACGACGCGTTGCCCGAGGTCGGTCACGCGTGCGGCCACAACATCATCGCGGCCTCCTCGCTCGGGGCGGCGCTGGCCCTGGCCACCGTGGCCGAGGACCTCGACCTCACGGTCGTGCTCTTGGGCACGCCCTCCGAAGAGGGCGGGGGCGGCAAGATCGACCTCCTCGAGGCCGGCGTCTTCGACGGCGTCCACGCCGCGATGATGGTCCACCCCTTCCCCACCGAACGGCTGGAGGCGACCTGTCTCGCCGTCGATCACTTCGACGTCACCTACACCGGACGGGAGGCCCACGCCTCGGCCGCCCCGTGGGAGGGCGTGAACGCCCTCGACGCCCTGACCGTGGCTGAGGTCGCCATCGGCCTCCTGCGCCAGCACCTCCCCCCGGGGGACCAGGTCCACGGCGTCGTGCTCGAGGGCGGGTCGGCGGCCAACGTGATCCCCCCACGCGCCGTCGGGCGCTTTATGGCCCGCTCGATCACGGCCGAGCGGCTCGTGGCGCTGCGCGCGCGCCTGGCCGGCTGCTTCGAGGCCGGCGCGCGGGCCGCGGGCGCCGCGATGCGCGTCGAGGAGCTCGGCCACGCCTTCAGTCACATGGAGTCCGACCCCGACCTGCTCGCTCACTACCGACGGGCCGCGGAGTCGCTCGGTCGCCGCTTCGACCTCGACGACGCCGGCGCGCCCAAGCCGACCATCTCAACCGATATGGCCAACGTCTCGCTCGTCGTGCCCTCGATCCACCCGATGCTCATGATCCCCACCGACGGCGCCGTGAACCACCAGGCCGCCTTCACCGCGGCCTGCGCGACGCCCGCGGCCGACGGGGCCGTCCTCGACGGGGCGACGGCCCTCGCCCTGACCGGGGTCGCGCTGGCCCAGGACGGCCCCCTGCGGGCCCGGCTGCTCGCGCGCCGCAAGACCTCCCCGTCCCATTAGGCCGGCTGGTAGATACCGAAGACCTCGCGCAGCGCGTCGGCCACCTCGCCCAGGGTCGCCCGGACCCTGAGGGCCTCTCTCATCGGGTAGAGGACGTTCTGGCTCCCGCGGGCGGCCGCCGCGAGGTCCGAGAGGGTGGCCGCCACCGCGGCGTGGTCCCGGGCGGCCTTGAGGGCGCGCACGCGCTCGCGCTGGCTCGGTTCGAGCGCCGGGTCGATCGGGAAGACCTCCGGTTCGGCCGGCGCGGCGTCGGCGAAGCGGTTCACCCCCACCACGACCTTCTCGCCGCGCTCGATCGCGCGGGCGTAGGCGTAGGCGGCGGCCTCGATCTCCTCCTGGGGGAAGCGGGCCTCGATGGCGGCGACCGCCCCACCGCGACGGTCGATCTCGGCGATGTACTCGGCGGCGAGCGCCTCCACCTCGTCGGTCAGACGCTCGAGGAAGTAGGAGCCCGCGAGGGGGTCGACGGTCCCGGTGACCCCCGACTCGTGGCCGATCACCTGCTGGGTGCGCAGCGCCAGGCGCGCCGCGGCCTCGGTGGGCAGGCCGAGGGCCTCGTCGAAGCCGTTGGTGTGCAGGCTCTGGGTGCCGCCGAGCACGGCCGCGAGCGCCTGGAGGGTGACGCGCACCACGTTGTTGACGGGCTGCTGGGCGGTGAGGGTCGAACCCCCGGTCTGGGTGTGG
>JAKABC010000002.1 GCA_021802025.1 Actinomycetes bacterium | reverse complement strand
GACAACCCGCCCGATCACCCGGTGAGCCCGGGGGAGCGCTACGGCTACATCTACGAGATCAACTACCTGCGCTGCATCCACTGCGACCTGTGCGTCGAAGCCTGCCCCACCCAGGCGATCACCGAGTCCAAGCTGTTCGAGTTCTCCTTCACCAACCGGGCCGACGCGATCTACACCAAGGCCGAGCTGGTGGTGGACGACGACGGCAACCCCCAGCGCCTGCCCTGGGAGGACTGGCGCGAGGGGGAGGCGGCGATGACGGGTGGCTGGATGCGCGCGACGTCCCCCGCCGGCGACGCCGCGTTCGAGGGCGTGGTGCAGTGGTCGGGCGAGCTCGGCTACGGCCAGCGCGCGCCCGAGGGCGGCCAGTCGGGCCGGCGCGACGACGCCGCGACGGGCACCAAGTCGCTGCGGCGGGCCTTCGTGCGCCACCTCCAGCCCGACGACGTCCCGGCCGACCTCAGCGGCCCGGTGGCCGCGCTCGAGCGGCTGCGCGAGCGGCTCCCGAGACGAAAGAGGGGCGCGTGATCGCCACCGCGTACGCCGTGCCCTCGATCCTCGTCTTCGTGACGGCGGCCGTGCTCATCGTGGTGGGCGCGCTCGGCGTGCTGGCGGTGCGCAACCCGGTCCACGCGGCGCTCAGCCTCATCCTCACCCTCTTCGGGGTGGCCGTGGCCTTCATCGCCCAGTCGGCCGACTTCCTCGCCGCCGTGCAGGTGATCGTCTACGCCGGGGCGATCGTCGTCCTCTTCCTCTTCGTCATCATGTTCCTCGGGGTCGGATTCAGCCGCCACGACCACGTCGAGCCCCTGGTGGGCCAGCGGCCGCTGGCCGCCCTCGGCGTGGCGGTCACCGTCGGGGGGATCATCGCCCTGCTCGCGAGCTCGCACTGGGTGACCGGGGCGACCTCGGCGTCGGGCTCGTCGCTCGCTACCGGTACCGGCAACGTTCACCAGCTGGGAACGGCGGTCTTCACGACCTACCTCTACGCCTTCGAGGCCACCGCCGCGCTGCTGGTGATCGCCGTCGTGGGGGCCGTCATCCTCGCCCGACGTGAGCGCGCCACCGAGGAGGCCGAGTGAACGTCCCGGCGGCCTGGTACCTGGTGCTCGCGGCGGTGCTCTTCGGCATCGGCGCCTACGGCCTCTTGACCCGGCGCAGCGCGCTCATCATGTTCATGTGCGTCGAGCTGATGCTCAACGCCGTCAACCTGACCTTCGTGACCTTCGCGCGCACGCTCTCGGACATCGGGGGCCAGGCCAGCGTCTTCTTCGTGATGGTGGTCGCCGCGGCCGAGGTGACCGTGGGGCTGGGGATCGTGGTCGCCGTCTTTAGGCGGCGCCACTCGACCTCGGTCGACGAGCTGACCGAGATGAAGGGCTGAGATGGCGGCGCTGGCGACCTTGATCCTCCTGCTGCCCCTGGCGGGGGCGCTCCTGGCGATGAGCGTGCCCCGTCGCGCGTCGGAGCGGGCCGTCGGGTCGCTCACCACCGGCGTGGTCGGGGCCAGCTTCGTCCTGGCCGTCGCGGCCTTTCTGGTCCTGCTCCACCACCAGCACCGCGAGTTCAGCGTGCACCTCTTCACGTGGATCTCGGTGGGGAGCCTCCACGTGCCGGCCTCACTGCTGGTCGATCCTCTCTCGATCACCATGGCGCTCTTTGTCACGGGGATCTCCGCGCTGATCCACCTCTACTCGACCGGCTACATGCACGGCGAGCGCGACTTCCGCAAGTTCTTCGTCTACCTGAACCTCTTCGTCTTCTCGATGCTGGTGCTGGTGCTCTCGGGCACGCTGGTGATGACCTTCGTCGGGTGGGAGGGGGTCGGCGCGTGCTCGTACTGGCTGGTCAGCTACTACTTCGACCGCGACAGCGCGGCCAGCGCCGGCAAGAAGGCCTTCCTCTACAACCGGGTGGGCGACGTCGGGCTGCTGCTCGCGATGTTCCTGCTCTTCAGCCGTCTCCACACGCTCAGCTACCTGAGCGTCTTCTCGCGCGCCGGCCAGCTCTCGCCCACCGTCGCCACCCTGGTCGTGCTGGCCCTCCTGCTCGCCGCGACCGGCAAGAGCGCCCAGATCCCGCTCTTTAACTGGCTGCCCGACGCGATGGAGGGCCCGACCCCGGTGTCGGCGCTCATCCACGCCGCGACCATGGTGACGGCCGGGGTCTACCTACTCGTGCGCATGTCGCCGGTGCTGGCCCTCTCGTCGTCGGGCCGGCTCACCATCGCCGTGATCGGCGGGGTCACGGCCTTCGTGGCGGCGACCGTCGCCACCGCCCAGCGCGACATCAAGAAGGTCCTGGCCTTCTCCACGGTCTCCCAGATCGGCTACATGGTGCTCGCCGTCGGAGTGGGCGCCTACGGCGCGGCGATCTTCCTCATGGTCGCCCACGCCTTCTACAAGGCCCTGCTCTTCTTGGGCGCGGGGTCGGTCATCCACTCGCTCCACGGCGAGCAGGACCTGGGGCGCATGGGCGGGCTCGCGCGGTACCTCCCCCTGACCTACCCGACGTTCCTCGTGGCGTGGCTCGCCATCGCCGGCATCCCCCCGTTCGCCGGCTTCTTCGCCAAGGGGGACGTCCTCACGAACGCCTACCTGCACGACAAGTTCCTGTGGGCCCTCGGGGTCGTGACCGCGGTGCTGACGGCCTACTACATGAGCCGGCTGTTCGTCCTGTGCTTCCGCGGAGAGGAGCGCTTCCGCGGGGTGACCCACGGCGCCGACCCCCACGAGTCGCCCTGGGTGATGACCCTGCCGCTCGTCGTCCTCGCGGTGCTCGCCGCGCTCGGCGGGGTCATCGACCTGCCGTGGGCCCACGGCCGGTCGCTCGCGACCTTCTTGCACCCGGTGCTCGGCTACGTCGCCCCGGTGGTCGGGGCGACGACCGCGACCCAGTGGACGCTCGCCGCCGTCGACGTCGCCGCGGCGGTGGTGGGGCTGGCGGCGGCCTACAGCGTCTGGAGCTCGCGCTCGAGCGATTCGCGCTACGAGTGGCCGTTCCTCGCGCGCGTCTGGCACTGGGACGACGCCTACGACACGGTGATCGGCCGACCCCTCACCCGCGTCGCGGGGGTGGCCGAGGCCGTTGTCGAGCCGCGCGTGATCGACGGCGCGGTGGCCGCGGTCGCCGGGGCCGCCCGCCACGGCGCGCTCGGCCTGCGCAAGGCCCAGTCGGGCTTCGTGCGCCACTACGCGCTGGCCACGGCCCTCGGGCTGTGCGTGGTGGTCGTCTACCTGGTGGCGAGGGTCGGTTAGCCGTGCACTCGTCTTGGTACCTCGCCGCCTTGCTCGTCGTGCCCCTGCTCGGGGCGCTCGGCGCACTTCTGGCCGCGCGCACCCGCGACGGCGCCTACCGGGTCGCCGTGGGCGCCTCGATCGTCGAGCTCGCCCTCACCCTCGTCGTGGCCTTCCTCTACGACCCGCACGTGGCGGGCGCCCACACGCTCGACTTCGCCACCCGTCACGTGCTGGCCGCGCCCTTCGGCCTGGCCTACGACGTCGGGCTGGACGGGATCAGCCTGTTGCTGGTCGTCTTGACGAGCCTGGTGCTCTGCCTCGCGCTGCTCGGCGCGCGCGACCGGCGCCGCGAGCCGGCCTTCGTGGCCTGGCTGCTCGTGCTCACCGCCTGCACGATGGGCAGCTTCCTCGCCCAGGACGGACTGGAGTTCTTCGTCTTCTTCGAGCTCACCCTCGTGCCGAGCTACTTCATCGTGGCCGAGTGGGGTGGGGCCGAGCGGGCCCGCGCCGCGCTCAAGTTCTTCGTCTACACCTTCACCGGCTCGGCGGCGCTGCTCGTTGGGCTGATCTACCTCGCCGTCGCCCACCAGAACCAGGTCGGGGGCCCGCTGACCTTCGCTTTCGGCGCCCTGGCCGCCACGACCCTGAGCCACGGGACGGCCGTGTGGCTCTTCGTCGCCTTCGCGGTGGCCTTCGCGGTGAAGAGCCCGATCTGGCCGCTGCACACCTGGTCGCCCCTGGCCTACGCCGAGGCCCCGACGGGGGGGTCGATCGAGCTCTCGGCGCTGCTGGCCAAGCTCGGTTCGTACGGACTGTTGCGCGTGGCGGTCGGGCTCGTGCCGCTGGCGCTTGTCGACGTGCGCCCGGTGGTGCTGACCCTGGCGGTCGTGGGCATCCTCTACGGCTCGCTCGTCGCCTGCGCCACGCCCGACCTCAAGCGCCTCGTCGCCTACTCCTCGCTGGCCCAGATGGGCTTCATCACCCTGGGGGTGATGAGCGGCTCGGCGATAGCCACCGAGGGGGCGCTGCTGTTGATGTTCAACCACGGCGTGATCACCGCGGGCTTCTTCTTGCTGATCGGCTTCGTCGAGCGCCGACGCGCCAGCTACCAGATCCGCGACCTCGCCGGCCTCCAGGGGCCGGCCCCGGTCCTCGCGGCCCTCTTCACCGTGGTGATGATGGCCTCGATCGGCCTGCCCGGCCTCTCGGGCTTCGTGAGCGAGTACCTCATCCTCATCGGCACCTTCACCACCCACGCCTGGTGGGCCGCGTTCGCCACGCTCGGGGTGCTGGCCTCGGCGGCGTACCTGCTCTGGGCCTTCCAGCGCGTCTTCCACGGCCGCGCGCAGGGCCCCAACGAGCACCTCGAGGACGCCCGCCGTGCCGAGCGCTGGGTCATGGTCCCGGTCGTGGTGCTGGTGGTGGCCCTGGGCGTCTTCCCCCAGCCGGTGCTGAACCGGATCGCGCCCTCGGTGCACCAGCTGGTGGCCCACGAGATCGCGGCGGTGCGCCCGTGAGCCTCACCATCCCCTCGATCCACTACCTGGCCCTGCTCCCGGTGCTCACGATCTTCGGCGCCGCCGTCGTGCTCACGGTGCTGAGCGCCCTGGCGCGTCGGCCCCTGCGGCCCGCGGCGTCGCTCGCGGTGGTGCTCGCCGCGTGCGTCGCCGTCCTCGTCGAGGGGTTCGTCCAGTGGTCGTACGTCGCCGACCACGGGGCCACGACCACCGTCGCCCACGCGGTCGTGCTCGACGGCTTCGCCGTCGTGGGGACGGTCGCGGTCGCCCTCGCCCTCGCCCTGAGCGCCCTGGTCGTCTACGACTGGGGGGAGCGGGCCCGCGTGTTCGGCGCCGAGGTGCCCGTCCTCGCGCTCGCCTCGAGCGCCGGGGCCCTGCTCATGGTCCAGGCGAACGACCTCATCGTCGTCTTCTTGGGTCTCGAGACGCTCTCGCTCGGGCTCTACGTGCTCGCCGGCGTCGACCGCCACCGCACCGGGTCGTCCGAGGCGGCGCTCAAGTACTTCCTGCTCGGCAGTTTCGCCTCGGCGATCTTCATCTACGGGGTGGCCCTCGTCTACGGCGCCACCGGCTCGACGAACCTGAGCTCGATCGCCTACTTCCTGGGCACGAACGTCGTGCTGCGTCCCGGGCTGCTCTACGCCGGCGGGGCGCTGCTGCTCGTGGGCTTCGGCTTCAAGGTGGCGGCGGTGCCGTTCCACCAGTGGTCGCCCGACGTCTACCAGGGCTCGCCCACGCCGGTCACCGGCATGATGGCCTCGATCGTCAAGGTCGGCGCCTTCTTGGCCCTGGTGCGCGTGCTCGTCTCGGCCCTGGGCACCCAGCTCGACACCTGGCGGCCGATCCTCTACGCCCTGGTGATCGCGACCTGCGTGGTCGGGGCCGTGCTCGGCCTGGCCCAGCGCGACGTGAAGCGGCTGCTGGCCTACTCCTCGATCAACCAGGCCGGCTTCATGCTGCTCGGGGTCTGGACCGGCAGCGCCGCGGGCGCGGCCGGGACGCTCTTCTACGTGCTCACCTACGCCCCGGTGGTGGTGGCGACCTTCGCCGTGGTGACCCTGGTCGGCGGGGTGGGCGACACCCGCCACGCGATCGACGGCTACCGGGGCCTCGCGCGGCGCCAGCCGTGGCTCGGCGGGGCGCTGGTCGTGCTCCTGCTCAGCCAGCTCGGGGCGCCGCTCACGGTCGGCTTCTACGCGAAGTACGCCGTGCTGTCGGCGACCCTCCGCTCGGGGGGCGGGGCGCTGGCCCTGGTCGCGCTGCTCTCGGCGGCCATCGCCGCGGCCTTCTACCTGCGCTGGGTGATGGTGCTCGTGGCCGAGGAGACCGAGGACGGCGCCGAGCGCGTGGCGGTGCCGCGCGCGACGGGCCTCGCCATCCTCGTCGGGGTGGCCGTGGCGGTGGTCTTCGGGGTGTGGCCGGGTCCGGTCGCCGCCTGGGCCCAGCACGCCACCTTGCTCTTCCTCCCGTGAGGGTCCTCGTCGCCACCTGCGCCGGGGAGCGTACCGACCCCGACGGCCCGCTCTTGCTCGAGGCGCTCGCGGCCGAGGGTCTGGAGGCCCGCCTCGCTGTCTGGGACGACCCGACCGAGACCTGGGACGACGCCCTGGTCGTCATCCGCTCGACGTGGGACTACCCGGCCCGGCCCGAGGCCTTCCTCGCCTGGGCGAAGGGCGTGCCGCGCCTGCTCAACCCCTATCCCGTGGTGGCCTACTCCTCGGACAAGCACTACCTGCTGGACCTGGCCCGACGGGCGGTTCCGGTCGTCGAGAGCCACGTCGTCGAGGTCGACGACACCCCGGTCCTGCCCGAGGGCGACCTCGTGGTCAAGCCCGTGGTGGGGGTGGGCTCGATCGACGCCGCCCGCTACCGCGCCGGGGAGCGTGAGGCGGCCCTCGCCCACGTGGCGCGCCTGACGCGCGCCGGACGGGCCGCCCTCGTCCAGCCCTACGTCGCCTCGGTCGACGTCGAGGGCGAGACGGCCGTCGTCCTCGTCGACGGCGAGGTCACCCACCTCATGCGCAAGGGCGCGATGCTCAACACCGACGAGCGCCGGCGCAGCGCGCACTTCCGCCTGGAGCAGATGTCGCTCGCCGCGCGCGACGCCGCCCTGGAGGGACTGGCCCGCGACGTCCTCGCGGCGGTCGCCGACCTGTCCGAGGAGCCCCTCCTCTACGCGCGGGTCGACCTCGTGCGCACCGAGGTCGGCTGGGCGGTGCTCGAGCTCGAGCTCGTCGAGCCCTCCCTCTTCCTGGGCTTCCACCCCCCGGCCGCGCGCCGCCTCGCGGCGGCGGTGCGGGCCCGCCTCTAGGGCGCGGCGCCCGCGGCCGGGTCGACGACCCGGGCGCGGACCCGGCCGGCGTCGACGGCGTTCACCCGGCGCGAGAGGAGGATGAGCCCGGTGGGCACCAGGCAGACGAGGGTCATCACGACGTAGTACGTGCGCACCCCGATGGCCCCGGCGAGGGCGCCGGCCACGACCAGGCCGATCGGCGAGAGCCCGAGCGAGACGAACCAGTCGACCGAGCTCGCCCGCCCCATCATCTCGGCCGGGACCTCCTCTTGGACCATCGACTCCCAAAAGACGTTGCCCAGCACGATCGCGGCCGAGACGAGGACCGGGAAGAGCGCCACCTCCCAGAAGTTGGTGGCGAAGCCCATGACGAGACCCGCGGTGGTCCCGATGCCCCAGACGCTGAACATCGTGCGGATCCGTCGACGCGGCATCGCGAGGTTCCCCGCGACCAGGCTCATCAGGACGCCGGCCACCCCGCCGACGGTGAAGATGAGCCCGACCTCGACCTTGGGCGCGTGCAGGACGTGGCGCAAGAAGTAGGGGACGAGCACGCCCTGGGGCACGAGGACGAGGGCGTTGACCAGCGCGACCGCCGACAGGCAGGTCCAGAACCACGTCGTGCGCCGCACGTAGGCGAGGCCCTCGCGCACGTCGTGGAGCATCGAGGTGGTCTCGGTGCGCTCCGGGGCGGGCACCGGCCGCATCGCGAACAAGAAGCCCGCGCTCACCGCGAAGGTCGCGGCGTCGATCGCGATGGCCCAGGCGGTGGAGTAGGCCGAGAGCAGGCCGCCGAGCGCCGGGCCGATCATCGTGCCCATGAGGTTCGACGAGAGGGGGCGGATCGAGTTCATCGCCGGCAGCAGCTCGGTGGGCACGATCTGGGGGGTGAGGGCCGCGTAGGCCGGCATGAACAGGGCGTCGAAGACCCCAAAGACGAGGGCGAAGACGATGAGCTCGACGTAGTGCAGGGCGTGCAGGGCGATCATCGTGGTCAGCGCCGCGGTCAGCACGCAGCGCGACCCGTCCGAGATCAGCAAGAGGGTGCGGCGACCGAACCGGTCGACGACGGCCCCGCCCACGAGCAAGAAGGCGACGGTCGGGGCCATGCGCGCGGCCGCGAACCACGCGAGCATCGACGCGCTGTGGGTCGTGTCGAGCACCAGCAGCGTGAGGGCCACCAGGGCCACGCCGTCGCCGAGGTTGGAGACGGCCTGGCCCGCGAGCAAGAGCGTGGGCTCGCGGTGCTGGATGAGCCGGGCGACGGCGAGCCTTCGTTGCACCGGACGACCCTAGGGCCCCATCGCGTGACGATGTGGTTACGCCCGGCTTGGCGATTCCGGTCGTCGCGGATTCTGGGACCGGGCGGCGTGCGGGCCTCGGGGATCCCCCGAAGGGTCGTTCGTCGAGCGTCGCCTCGGCACGCGTCCTAGGTACGGCTAGCGCAGCACGTAGCGCACGCTCGTGCTCTTGCCGTTGGGCAAGGTGATGACGAGGCGATAGACGCCGGGCCTCGAGCGCACCGCGACCGTGACGCGCACAGTGAGTGAGGTCCCAGAGTCCTTCGTGACGACTACCGTCGTCCCCGCGTGCGCCACGATTCGGGGTCGACCGAAAAACCCGCGACCCCTGATCTGCAGCGTCACTGCCCGACCGGCCACGGCGTGGCCGACGACGCGCGTGGCGATGGGTAAGACGATGGGGGGTGTCGCGACTTGGATACTCACCCCAAACGTGCCGTGATCTCCGCTGGGGTCGTTCACCGTTCCCGCCGCCTCGTATGTTCCGAGGGCGAGGGAGGGGCTGACGGTGACGAGGCCGGTGGACGAGACCGTTACGTCCGGTGAGCCCGATGTCTGGGCGAAGTCCAACGTGCCGATAGCGCCGCTCACCGTGATCTGCGCGGTGAAGTTGCTCAGGGCCGTGGGAGCGACGTCGATTGTCGTGGGCGACGACTGGGTGATGAGTCCCGGCTCGACGAGGAGGTTGAAGAAGTAGACACCGTGGTCGCCGGTGGCGTCGCTTACCGCGCCGCGCACGACGTACGAGCCATTCGCGAGGGTGCCGCTCGTGCGGACCTGGCCCGACGATGAGACGATGAGGTTGGGCGGACCCGTCGTCTGGGTGTAGGTCAGTGGCCCGACGCCGCCGGTGGCGCTCACCTGGGTGACGAACGTCGAGGACTGGGAGATTGGAACGAGCACCGTCGCGGGTGAGGTCTGGGTCATCTGTCCCACGGTCACTGTGAGGGAGAACTCCCCCGTGAGACCCGTTGGGGTGCTCGAGTATCCGCTCGCGACGTAGACGCCCGCGGCCAGCGCCCCGTTCGCGGAGACGAGGCCGGTGCTTGAGACGACGAGATACGGCGCACCGCTGTTCTGGACGTAGGTCACGGGCGAACCTTCGCCCGTCACGGTGAGCTGCTGGGAGAAGGAGCCGGCCTGGGTCACGGGGACGCTGACGGTGGCCGGGACGCTGACGAGGCCGCAGAGATAGTCACCGTCCAGCCCGTTCAGCGCGTACTGGATCATCGTGACGCGCCCACCCGTGAAGGAGGTGTTAGCGCAGGCCGCCTGGGCGGCGGCTTGGGTGGCGTAGCCCGGCAGCCAAACCGGGATCGCCGGGAAGACGGTCCCCGGGGTGCCTACGATTTGGCCGAACTGGTAGCCCGTCGAGTACACGCCCACGTTGGCCACACCAACGCTGGCGAAATAGGCGAGTTCGCCTTGGAGGTCGGCCTGGTCGTTGCCCAGCTGGGTGGCCGTGGGGGAGGTCGTCCCGAGGCTCTCCCACGAGTTGCCCGTCTCCACGTCGAGCCACCACGTTGCGCTGGTCGCGGAACTCTGCGGGGAGGCCGCGCCCACCGCGGTCTCGGCGTTGACGGCATTCTCGAACGACCCCTGAGCCGCGTTCCAGCCGTAGTCGTACGAGCAGCCCGTCGAGTCGGTGCCGTCACATACGTCGGGCGTCTGTTGCCCTTTGGGCCAGTCCGCATTGCTCGACGGCCCGGGGTTAGCGGTATTGGCGTAGAACTGCGGTTTACCGCCGGCACTGGACATAGCCCACTGCAGCTCCGTGTTGAGGCAGGGGTTGATCGAGAAGGGATATCCGTTGTTGACGCCCACGACGCCGAATCCTGGCGTGGGGGGTAGGGGGGTGTTGCACTGGGGAAAGCTCACGTCGTAGCCGAGGGACGAGGGGGGCGGAGTTGTGGAGGAAGCCGCCGCGGCGCTAGCCCCGAGAACCGCGATCAAGGCCATCGCGACGACGACGACGACGCGCGTGACGTTTCTAGCCATGACCGACTAAGCCTATGTGTCGCGTCGTGATGCCGCGGTGACTCCAGGGGGCGCGGACCTCAGGCGGCCGAGCCGCGTCCGGCGTCGCGCGCGGCCGCGAGGACCGCCTCGGGAGTGACCGTGGCCGGTCGGTTGAGGGGGTCGTGGACGAGGAGCCGCCCCAGCAGAGGGAGCTCGGTGAGGCTCTCGGCGCGCAGCGTCGCCGCCGCCACGGGCACGAAACTCTCGGCCGCGGGGTAGACGAGGTAGCGGGGCTGCCAGTCGGGCTGGTACTTCGCGTTGAAGCTCCACAGCGACTCGATGGGCAAGATCCCCGAGAGCCGGCGCAGCGCCCAGCGCTCCATCCGGGTGACGACCGTGCCCGACTCGTCCTCGAGGACCGAGCGGAAGGCGGCGAAGTTGAGGCTGAGCCCCTGGGCGCCCCGACGGGCCAGGTGGAAGATCGTCGAGCAGAGCGCGTAGTCGATCAGCCCGTTGGGGTGATCGCCGGGGTCGCGGCGCATGAGGTCGAGCGAGTAGCCGTTGATCCCCGGGGCCGGCACGAACTGGCAGGCCGCGGCCGGGACGCCGTCGGGGCCGTTGACGACCGTGAGCAGCAGTCCGCGGTCCTTGGGGTCGAAGAGCCGACCCAGCATCATCGAGAAGCCCCGCTCGCCCTCCCCGCGGCGCAGCCGCGCCGTGAGCTCGAGCACCGCGGCCACCCGCCCGGGCTCGACGTGGGCCGGGTCGAGGAACTCCACGGTGTAGCCGTGGCGCTCGAGGCGCGTGCAGGCCTGGCGCAGCCCCTTCATCTTCTGGCCCGCGAGCGAGAAGCTCGGGCAGTCGACGACGGCCTCGTCGCCGAGGTAGATCGCGTGGAAGCCGTGGGCGTGGTAGACGGGCAGCCAGGTCGCCCCCGCGCCCATCACGCCCACGGTCCAGCCGTGGGACTGGGCGAACTCGCGGAAGGCGCCCAGCACCCCGGCGCGCTCGGCGACCGGGCCGATGGGGTCGGGCGAGACGAGGGCGACCCCGCCGTAGACGGCGTAGGCCACCAGCGAGTCGCGGAAGAAGAAGAACTGCTTGTCGTCGCGCAGCGCGAAGTAGTCGAGCGTGCCGGCGCCGTGGCGGGCCACGATGTCGCGCGCGCGCCGCTCGGCCAGGCGCCGCTCGGCGCTGAGCGCCGCGCTCGAGAGTCGCCGGTCGACGACCGGTCGGGTGACGAAGTAGAGGGTGGCGACCACGAGCGCGACGCCCACGGCGAGCATCACCGGATCGAGGAAGTCGCTCGGACCCTCGGGCAGGGCGATCGAGGTGATCCCGACGAGCCGCTCGGCGCACGCGAGCACCACCACCCCGAGGCTCGGCAGTCGGTCCTCGGCCACGGCCTCGGTCCCGAAGGTGGCGGCGAGGACCGCCACGGAGGCCGCCAGGACGAGGCGCGGCGCGGCCTCGGCGGCGCTCGTGCGGTCCGAGACGGCCCGGAAGGCGTCGCGCTCGATCACCAAGGTGGCGAGCAGGGCGGCCGCCACGGCGATCGCCACGATCGTCCCGCCGCGCAGCGCGTGCGCGACGAGGGTCACCGCGAGGACGGCCGCCGAGAGGAACCAGGCCCGTCGCTGACCCCGGTGGAGTCCGCGGGCCAGCATCACCAGGGCCACCCCGGCGACCGCGGTCAGCGCCGCCGCCGACTTGGCGACCGCGACCGGCAGCACCGACAAGACGAGGTGGAGGTGGCTGTGCAGGGGCCGCACGGTCGTCACGGCCACGTTGAGCAGGCCGTCGGCGAGGATGGACCACGAGACCCACCGACGGATCACCCGATGGCGGCGTTGCTCGTCGAGCCGCTCGGCCGAGACCGGGTAGGGCCGGCCGCGGGGCCACGCACCCACCACCGAGGTCGCCGGCGCCGGGGCGGGCCCGGTGGGCGCGCCGGCGACGATCCGCTCGAGCGGGGTGCCCCAGACCCGGTTCGACTCGCCCGCGAGCAGGCGCACCCGCAGGGTGCTCGCCGCCTCGATCTCGACCACCCCCAGGCGTTCGACCGCCACGAAGACCGGGGGCAGACCGAAGCGACCCCGGCGCTCGACGAGCACCCGGCGCGACGGCCCGGGCGAGGCGCTCACGCCCTGGTCGAGGTAGGCGAGGGCCGGGCCGGGGGCGCCACCGACGACGGCGCCGGCGCCCCCGCGCTCGACGACCCGGCGAGCGAACTCCAGGGCGTCGACCCCGTCCACCCGGGTGAGGGCGAGGGGGTCGGGCGGTCCGCCGGGCGCGCTCGCGCGCCGGGCGAAGCGCCGGCGCACCACCCACCCGGCGAGGGCGGCCAGCGCCGTCTCGGCCGCCGCCACCACCACCAGGGCGGCCGCGAGGTTGGCCCAGAAGCTGCGCGTGGTGAGCAGGTGGATCCGGTAGTGGTGGTGGACGAGATGGTCGGCCACCACCGAGAAGAGGCTCCACAGGTCGAGCAGCACGAAGGCGACCACGGGCAGCCACACCCAGGCCGCGAGACGCCGGTAGAGCAGCCGGCTCGCGGCGAAGCGCGCGAGCGCGGAGGGGTCCTCGACCCGTCGGGCGTCGGCGCGGTCGCGGGCGTCCACGACGGCGTCGTCGAGGTCGGTCGCGCCCGCGGCCACCACCACGTCGCGCACGTCGTCGGCGGTGGCGACCTGGAGGACCACGTCGCGCGCGACGGCCACGCCGTGAGCGGCGAGCTCGCCCTGGGCCGCCGGGTCGTTCAAGAGGTCGCG
The DNA here is from genome assembly GCA_021802025.1 of Actinomycetes bacterium. Taxonomy (GTDB): domain Bacteria; phylum Actinomycetota; class Acidimicrobiia; order Acidimicrobiales; family RAAP-2; genus RAAP-2. The sequence continues at coordinate 19,452 of JAKABC010000002.1, read as the reverse complement.
GTCGCTCGCCCCGGGCAGGACGATCAGCTGGCGGCCCGCGCGCTCGGTGAAGGCGCGCAGCGCGCTCGCCAACGGCGACAGGGTCGTGAGCGTCTCGGTCACGAATGGTCCGGGTCGGGCCCCCTCGGGGGGCGCGAAGAGGCCGCCGGCGACGATCACGATCGCGGGGTCGTCCAGGCCGTTCAAGAGCTCGGCGAGCTCGCGCAGCGCCCGGCCGCTCGGGTCGCTCCCGGGTGAGAGGGCCAGGTCGCTGACGACGTAGACGTGGTGGCCGTATGGGACCGGGAGGGTGCGTCGGCCGGGGACTGCCACGGCGTCTAGTCTCGCAGACACCGCCGTCGGCCGCCCACTGACCGGGCGGGACCGTGACGACCGTGGAGAACGCCGCCCCCATCCCCGAGAACTGGCTCTGGCGCAGCGGCCCCCGTCCCGCGGGGGCCACGGTGATCTTCGACGTGGACGGGGTCCTCGCGGACGCCGCCGGGCGCCAGCACCACCTCGACCGCGGGGACTGGCGCCGCTTCTTCGACGAGGTGGGTGGCGACCCGCCGGTCGAGGAGGTGGCGCGCCTGGCCGAGCTGCTGGTCGCCGACCTCGTCGTCGTGCTGGTGACGGGTCGGCCCCGCCGGGTCCAGACGGCCACCGTCGAGTGGCTGGAGCGCCACGGGCTGCGCTGGGACCTGCTGGTGATGCGCGACCACGGGGACTACGCCGGCGTCGAGCGCTACAAGCGCGCGACGCTGCACGACCTGCGCGCTCGCGGCTACGACGTGCGCCTCGCCCTCGACGACGACCCGCGCAACCACGCGATGTACCTCGACGAAGGCGTGCCCTGCCTCTACGTCCACTCCGGCTACTACCTCTAGTTAGCGAAGTGGTCGCGCACCTCGCGCGCGGCGCGCCGTCCCGAGCCGATCGTGGCCGGCACGCCCACCCCGTCGTAGGCGGCGCCCGCGAGGGCGAGCCCGAGGTCGCGCGCCCTGGTGCGGGCCGCCTCGACCAGGGGTGCGTGGCCGAGCTCGTACTGGGCCAGCGCCGCGGGCCAGCGCGCGACGTGGGCGGCGCGCACCGGGCCGACACGACCGAGTAGGTGTCGAACCTCGTCGAGAACGCGCGTGACGAGTGCGTCGTCGTCGAGGTCGCGCCAGCGCGCGTCGTCGCTCCGTCCGACGTGGGCGCGCACCAGCACGTCGTCGTCGCGACGCAGGTGGGGCCACTTGCGGTCGAGGAAGGTGAGCGCGGTGACGAGCATCGTGTCGGGGCCGGACCACGCCGTGGCGAGCGGGACGAGCAGGCCGGTGCCCGTGGGGGGCAGGGTGGTGGTCGCGCGTTCGAGGCTGAGGCTCACGACGGCGACCCCGGCGCTGCGCACCCTCGACAGGGCGGCGAGCGCGGCGTCGTGACGCCCGGCCAGGGCCGCCGTGACCGGGGCCGGCGTGGCCAGCACGATCGCGTCGGCCGGCGTGGTCGTGCTGGCCGTGTCGACCTCCCAGGGGTACGGCCCCGAGGGCGTGCGCCGCAGGGCGGTCACCGCGGTGGCGCGGCGCAGGACGACCCCGCGCGCGGCGAGCGCCCCCTCGAGCGCCCCGACCAGGGAGCCGAGCCCGCTGGTGAGCGAGACGAAGGCCGGCCCACCCGAGCCGGCCCCGTGTCGCGGACCGGGCGAGGCGGGCCCGCCCGCGCCCAGGGCGGCGGCGAGCGACCCGCCGCGCCGGGCGGCCTCGAGCAGCGCCGGGAAGACCGAGCGCGCCGAGAGCTCGTCGATGCGTCCGGCCTGGATCCCCCCGATGAGGGGCTCGACGAGGCCGCGGGCGACCTCGTCGCCGAGCTTCGCGCGCACGATCGCCCCGATCGTGGCGTCGTCGCCGACGCTCAGACGCACCGGCCAGCGCCGGTCCCGGGCGAGGGCCCAGCGAGCCCGGCGGCTGAGCCCGGGCCAGCGGCGCAGCGCCGCCGCGTCGGTGGGCACCCCGAGGGTGAGTCCGTCCGGCATCTCCCGGGCCGCCCCGCGCAGCCAGATCCACGCGCCCGACGCGGCAATCGGCTCGAGCCGATCGCCGAGCTCGAGCTCGTCGACGAGCGCGAGCGCCTCGGGTCGTCGGGCGAGCACGCCGTCGGGCCCGACGTCGAGGACGCGCCCGGCGAACTCGATCGTGGCGAGCGCGCCGCCGAGGCGCTCGCCGAGCTCAATGAGCTCGACCCGCGGGGTCGTGGCGTCGCGGCTCGCACCCGGCCCGCTCAGCTCGTAGGCGGCGGCCAGGCCGGCGACGCCGCCGCCGACGACGACGACCGAGCGACGGGCCACCTAGACCGCCGCGAGGACCACGTCGGCCAGGATCGAGGTGAACGCGGGGTCGTCGTTGAGTGAGGCCGTGCGCACCAGGTGGAGGCCGATCTCGCGCGCGACGCCCTGGGCCTCCACGTCGATGTCGTAGAGGACCTCGAGGTGGTCGGCGACGAACCCGATGGGACACGACACCACGTCGGTCACCCCCGAGGCGCGCAGGTCGCGCAACACCGCGAGGATGTCGGGGCCGATCCAGGGATCGGCCGTGCGCCCCGCGGACTGCCAGGCCGTCGTGAAGCGGCTGACGCCGGCGAGCGCCGCCGCCCGCGTGGCGGAGTCGAGGAGCTGGTCCGGGTAGTCGTCGCCGCGCTCGAGGATCCGCTCGGGGAGCGAGTGGGCGCTAAAGACGACCACGGTGGACTCGGCGCGCGCCGGGTCCACGCTGGCCAGGGCGTCGGTGACCCTCCGGGCGATCAGCTCTAAGAAGCCGGGCGCGTCGTACCAGCGGCCGATCGGCGTGAAGCGCACCGCCGGCCCCAGGGCCCCTTTGGCGCGCTCCATGTACTGGTCGGTCGACATCGACGAGGAGTGGGGGGCCAGCGCCAGCCCGACGACCTCGTCGAATCCCTCGTCGCGGAAGGCCGAGGCGGCCTCTTCGAGCAGGGGCGGCTCGTACTTCGAGCCGAAGCGCACGTCGAAGGCGCCCGGGGCCCTGCGTTCGAGTTCGGCGCGCAGCCCCGCCACCTGGGCGGCCGTGCGCTGGGCGAGCGGCGAGGTGCCCCCGATCGCGTCGTAGCGTCGCGTGAGGTCGGCCAGCAACTCCGGGGTCGGCGCCCGCCCGTGGCGGATGCGGGTGTAGTACGCCTCGACGTCGTTGCGGGTGGTGGGCGTCCCGTACGCCATGACCAGGACCCCCGTCGTCATCGCACCCCCGCCTTGCCCTCGTCGTGCACCACGCGGACCACCGCCTCGAGGACGCTGGGGTCGGTCGAGGGCAGCACGCCGTGGCCCAGGTTAAAGACGTGCCCGGGCGTCGCGCCCGCCTTGGCGAGCACCTCACGGGCGGCCTCGATCGCGAGGGGCGCCGCGCCCAGGCAGCGCGCCGGGTCGAGGTTGCCCTGGACGGCGCGATCGCCCACGCGCGCGCGCGCCCGGTCGAGGTCGACGTGCCAGTCGACACCCACCACCGAGGACCCGCACTCGGCCATGAGGTCGAGGATCTCGCCGGTGCCCACGCCGAAGACGATCGTGGGCACGTCGAGGTCGGCCACGCCCTCGAGGACGCGCCGGGTCGGCTCGAGGGCGAAGCGCACGTACTCGTCGCGCGAGAGCGCCCCGGCCCAGGAGTCGAAGAGCTGGAGGGCCCGAGCCCCGTGGGCGACCTGGGCGCGCAAGAAGGCGACGGTGATCGCGACGAGCCGGTCGCACAATCGCTCGAACAGTCCCGGGTCGGCGTGCATGAGGGTCTTGATCACGCCGAACTCGCGGGTCGGCGCCCCCTCGACGAGGTAGCTCGCCACGGTGAAGGGCGCACCGGCGAAGCCAATAAGGGGCACCGAGGGGTCGAGCGCGGCGACGACCTTCTCCACCGTGGCGGTGACGTGGGCCACGTCGTCCTCGGTGAGATCGCGCAGGCGCTCGAGGTCGCGCTCGTGTCGGAAGGGGTCCTCGACGACCGGCCCGCGCCCGGGCACCACGTCGATGCCGAAGCCGATCGCGTGGTAGGGCACGACGATATCGGAGAACAAGATGGCCGCGTCCACCCCGTAACGGCGCACCGGCTGGAGGGTCACCTCACAGGCCACGTCGGGCTGGGCGATGGCCTCGAGGATCGAGCCGCTCGAGCGCAGCGCCCGGTACTCGGGCAGCGAGCGGCCCGCCTGGCGCATGAACCAGACGGGCACGTGGTCCACCGACTCGCCCCGGCAGGCCCTGAGGAAGGCCGATTCGCTCACCGCGCCCCTTTCGACCGGCCCAATCTAGGCGGGTCCCGCCGGACCCGACTCTGGCGGGGTCGACCTCGCCTAGAATCGTTCCTTCCCTATTCCAAGGACGGTGTGCCGATGGCCCACGAGCGTGAGATCGCCGAGGAGCAGGCGTTCCTCGACCGCGCCCTGGGAGCACTGGACCACATGCGCCGCGAGGCCACCTCGATGCGCGACAGCGTCGCGGTGGCGACCATGCGCGGGGCGGGGGACCTCGTCGAGCGTGACGTCGTGATGGGGACGGCCCTGCACCGCCTCGATCAACTCTCCATCGGTGACCAGGCCCTCTTCTTCGGGCGCATCGACTACCACCCCCGCGAGGACGGCCGCGCCGAGACCTACCACGTCGGGCGCCTGGCGGTGTCCGACGAGGGCCTGAACCCGCTCGTCGTCGACTGGCGCGCGCCGGTCGCCGAGGCCTTCTACCGCGCCACCGGCGTCGAGCCCCTCGGCCTGTCGCGACGTCGTCACGTCGCGATCCGCTCCAACGCCGTGGTCGGGGTGGAGGACGAGTACTTCGCCGACGAGCGCGGCGAGCTCGACCTGCCCGAGGACGAGGTCCGCGCGGCGACCGACGAGGGCCTCATCGAGGGAGGGCTGGCGCTCGGCGGTCCGGGGGCGCTGCTGGCGGCCCTCGGACGAGCGCGCACCGGGCGCATGGGCGACATCGTGGCGACGATCCAGGGCGAGCAGGACGAGATCATCCGCAGCCCCCTCGCGGGCATCCTGCTCGTCCAGGGTGGGCCGGGCACGGGCAAGACGGCCGTCGCCCTGCACCGGGCCGCCTACCTGCTGTTCACCCACCGGGCGACCCTGGAGCGCCAGGGCGTGCTCGTGGTCGGGCCCAACCCGCTCTTTCTCGACTACATCGAGAACGTGCTGCCGTCGCTCGGTGAGTCGGGCGTGACGCTCTCCACGGTGTCGGGGCTCGTCACCAACGTCGAGGTGCGCGCCGAGGAGCCCGAGGAGGTCGCCCGGCTCAAGGGCGACCTGCGCATGGTCGAGGTGCTCGCGCAAGCGCTGCGGACCCGCGAGCGGCCGCTCAAGAACGACGTGGAGATCCCCCTCGGCCGGGCGGTCCTGGTGCTGCGGGCCCGCCACACGCGCGACGCCGTCGAGCGGGCGCGTCGCCGTCCGGGGACCCACAACCAGCGCCGCTCGGCGGTGGGCCGCGAGCTGGCGGCCCGACTGGCCCAGGGGTACCTCGCGCGCGCGCGTCGCGAGCCCGACGAGGGCGGGTCGCTCGAGGAGCTCGCCGAGCAGATCCGCCTCACGCCGCAGTTCAAAGAGGCCCTCCAGCGGATCTGGCCGCGCCTGTCGGGCCAGGAGCTGCTCCACGACCTCTTCGGCGCGCCGGCCCTGTTGCGCGCGGCCGGCCAGGGCGTGCTCAGCGACGAGGAGATCGCCTCACTGTTCCGGCCCCGGTCGGCCTCGGTCGACGACGTCACCTGGACCAAGGCCGACGCGGCCCTCATCGACGAGGCCCGGGTGCTCGTCGGGCCCCGCCGTCGTCCCCGCTCGGCCGCCAAGGTCGACGGCGTCGCGAGCCTCGGGGTGGACCTCGACGCGTACGCCGGTGACGTGCGTGCGGCCGCCCTGCGGGAGGCCCAGCGACAGGCCAGTTCAGTGGTGACCGAGCTCGACGAGGCCGAGTTCGCCACCTACGGCCACATCGTGGTCGACGAGGCTCAGGACCTCTCGCCCATGGAGCTGCGCGTGCTGAAGCGGCGCGACCTGTCCGGCTCGATGACGATCGTGGGGGACATGGGCCAGGCGACGAGCGCCAGCTCCCCGGCCTCGTGGGACGCCCTGCTCGCGGTCCTCGAGCCGCGTCGGCCGCCGCGCCGGGTCGACCTGACGGTCAGTTACCGCACCCCGGCCGAGGTGCTCGACTTCGCGGCCCCGACCCTCGCGGCGGCCACGCCCGACCTGGTGGCGCCGCGCCCGGTGCGCCGCGTGGGCGTGGTGCCCGACGTGATCGAGGTCGAGCCCGAGGCCGCCGCCGCCGCGGTCGCCGTCGCCGCCCGTCGCGCGCTCGCCGACGTGGCCCCGGGTCGGGTCGCCGTGATCGTGCCCGACGGAAGCGTCCGCGAGACCCTCGACGCACTCGACGCCGCCGGCCTCGTCGCGGTCGACCCGCGCGTCGCGGGGGGCCGGGGACTGTCGGCCGATCTCGTCGTCGTACCGGCCGAAGGGGCCCACGGGCTCGAGTTCGACGCCGTGGTCGTCGTCGGCCCCGGCCGGATCGCCGCTCGGGGGGCGGCCCCGGGGTGGGCGACCTCGGCTCGGGGACTGCGCACGCTCTACGTTGCCCTCACTCGTCCGACCCGCCGACTGAGCGTCGTCGCGGGCGAGGCGCTGCCGGAGAGCGTGCGCGCGGCCCTTGATGAGCGCCGGCGCGTCGAACGGGTCGTCGAAATCGGCTAGAAAAGAAGCCGTGAGTCAGGCCGCCCCCACAAGCCTGGCGAACGCGGGGAAGATCGTTCACGACCGTCCGCCGATGCTCGCCATCGGCGTGATGATCTGGCTCGGCTCTGAGCTGATGTTCTTCTCCGGCCTGTTCGCCGCACTTTTCACGATTCGAGCGCACCTCGCGTCGTGGCCCCCCGTGGGCACCAAGGTCGACACCCTCCAGGCCGGAATCTTCACGATCATCCTGGTCGCCTCGTCGTTCACGATGCAGTGGGCGGTGTGGCTGATCGAGCACCGTCAGCGCGGCAAGGCCCGCAACTGGATCATCGTGACGATCGTGATGGGGACGCTCTTCCTCGGCAACCAGGCCTACGAGTGGACCCACCTGGCGACCCGGTGGTACACGAACTCCTACGGCTCGATCTTTTTCATCACGACCGGCCTGCACGGCCTGCACGTGTTCTTGGGCCTGGTGGCGATGGGTTTCCTGCTCTTTCGCATGCGCGGTCGACAGGGCGACCCCGGTGAGCTGTCGACGTTCCAGGCCGTCAGTTACTACTGGCACTTCGTGGACGTGGTCTGGATCGGGCTGTACTCGTCCCTGTTCTTACTGAAGTAGGTCCGTGGTGCGTCGCCCCCCTCTCGCCCGAGTGAGCCTGGCCGCCGTCGCGGCCACGCTCGCGCTGGGACCGCTCGCGCTGCTCGCCGGGGCGGCCGGGGCCGCCCCGGGGCCGTTCCAGACCACCCGCCGCGACGCGGGCACGCCCAACTCGAGCCAGGTGACGAGGAACGCCAGCGGCCAGATCGTCTCCTACGGCGACAAGTGGATCACCTACCGGGCGCCCTCCTCGGCGCTCACCCAGCTCGGTCAGGCTCTCTACATGGAGAACTGCGCGTCGTGCCACGGCACCATGGCCGACGGCGTGCCGGCCCCCGGCACCGTGGGCGCCTACCCGAACCTGGTGGGACTCGGGCCGGCCACCATCGACTTCTGGATCGTCTCGGGACGCATGCCCGCGGCCGACCCCACGGCGGTGCAGGCGCCCCGGCGTCAGCCTCGCCTGACCCCGGCCCAGGCCGAGGCCATCGCCGCGTGGATCAACTCGATCCTGCCGAGCTACCCCTACATCCCGGACCCCCACGTGAAGCGGGCGAACGTGGCCACCGGCATGGCCCTGTTCGCGCTCAACTGCGCGGCGTGTCACACCATTGAGGGCGACGGCGACGCACTGGCCTACGCGACCTTCGCGCCGTCGCTGCGCCACATCCCCGCCTACCAGGTGGCCGAGGCGATCCGCACCGGTCCGGGCAACATGCCGCGCTTCACCGGCAACCTCTCGGACCAGCAGGTCGACGACATCGTGGCCTACGTCACGAAGTACATCCAGCACCCGGAGAACCCGGGCGGGTTCGGGCTCGGCCAGCTCGGCCCGGTGGCCGAGGGCTTCGTCGCCCTGGTGATCGGCGTGGGCCTGCTCGCCCTCATCGCCTACTGGATCGGGGAGCGCGCGTGAGCGACGAGTCTCGTACCCCGGTCGCTCTCGCGGGCCTGCGCGCCGACGACCCGCACCTCGAGCCCTCGGCGCGCAACCCCCACGTCGTCGAAGCGGTCATCGCGGCACTGTTCGTCGTGGGCATGGCGTGCGTCGCGGGCTTCGGCGCCGCCTACTGGGTGAACGCCAAGCCGTGGATCCTCGGTGCGACCCTCGGCGGTGGCCTGCTGTTCCTCGGGCTCGGGCTCATCGCCTGGGGCAAGTACCTCATGCCCCGCGGACCGTTCGTCGAGGAGCGCCACCCCCTGGCCAACGACGCCGCCGAGCGCGAGGCCCTCGCCGCGGTGCTCGTGGACCGCGGCGCCTCGGTCGTCAAGCGCCGCCCGCTGCTGGGCGGACTGCTCGGGGGCGGGATGGGGATCTTCGGGATCGTCGCGCTGTTCCCCCTCTTGCGCAGCCTCGGACCGCTGCCCAAGGGGACGCTCTTTCACACCGACTGGCGCAAGGGGTCGTACCTCGTCGACCAGACCGGTCGGCGCATCCACGAGGGTGACCTCGCGGTGGGCTCGATCGTGACGGTCTTCCCCGAGGGGACCGAGAACACCGACCGGGGCCAGGCCGTCGACCAGACCGTGCTGATCCGTCTGTCCAACTTCAACTACGTCACCCAGAAGGGTCGCGCGACTTGGGGCCCGAAGGGGTACGTCGCCTACTCCAAGCTGTGCACGCACCTGGGGTGCCCAGTGGGTCTCTACGAGCAGCAACTCCAGTTGCTCGTGTGCCCCTGCCACCAGTCGATGTTCAACGTCACCGACGGCGCGATCCCCACCTTCGGGCCGGCCCCGCGCCCCCTGCCCCAGCTACCGCTGTACATCGACGCGCAGGGCTACCTGCGCGCCCAGGCGGACTACGACCAGCCCGTGGGCCCGGGCTTCTGGGAACGGGGGCGCTCGTGAGCGACGTCGCGGGGGCCACGACCACCAAGCGGGCGCGCCGACAGGGCGCCGGCCGCTACGGACGGCTCGGACAGGTCGTCAACGAACTCGACGACCGCCTGGGCGTCGCCAAGGGTGGGCGGACCTTCCTCGACAAGATCTTCCCGGACCACTGGTCGTTCATGCTCGGTGAGATCGCGCTCTACTCGTTCTTGGTGCTGCTCGTCACCGGGGTCTTCTTGACCTTCTACTACATCCCGAGCTCGGCCCTGGTGACCTACCACGGTCCGTACCTGCCGCTCGACGGCCAGCGCGTGACCCAGGCCTACGCCTCGACGGTCAACCTGTCGTTCAGCGTGCGCGCCGGACTCTTGATGCGCCAGATGCACCACTGGGCGTGCGACATCTTCGTCGGTGCCCTGGTCGTGCACATGGCGCGGGTCTTTTTCACCGGCGCCTTCCGCAAGCCGCGCGAGCTCAACTGGACGATCGGGGTCACGCTCTTGACCCTCGCGATCGCCAACGGGTTCTTGGGCTACTCCCTGCCCGACGACCTCGTCTCGGGGACCGGCATCCGCATCGCCTACTCGATCATGCTGTCGATCCCGGTCGTGGGCACCTACCTCGCGTTCTTCGTCTTCGGCGGGAACTTCCCGGGCACCGCGATCATCCCGCGCTTTTTCATCCTGCACGTCTTGATCATCCCGCTCGTAATCCTGGGCCTCGTGGGCGCCCACCTCACCCTGCTGGTGCGCCAGAAGCACACCCAGTTCCCCGGACCCGGTCGTGAGGAGAACAACGTCGTCGGCTCCCCGATGTTCCCGGTCTTCATGGCCAAGACCACGGGCTACCTCTTCGCGGTGTCGGGGGTGATCGCCCTGCTGGGCGCGTTCGCCCAGATCAACCCGATCTGGCAGTTCGGTCCCTACGACGCGGCGCGCATCTCCTACGCGGTCCAGCCCGACTGGTACATGGGCTTCCTCGACGGGGCCCTGCGCATCTTCCCCAGTTGGTCGTTCATGGGCTTTGGCCACACGATCCCCTTCGAGGTGACCATCCCGGCGGTGATCTTCCCGGGGATCGTCTTCGGGCTGGCCTACGCCTGGCCGGCGCTGGAACGCCGGGTCACCGGGGACCACGCCATCCATCACCTCTTGGACCGGCCGAGCTGGCGGCCCAAGCGCACCGCGGCCGGGGTAGCGGTCCTGGCCCTGTTGAGTGCGCTGTTCATCGCGAGTTCGACCGACGTGATCGCGAACTTCTTCCACCTCTCGCTCAACACGGTGCTGTGGGCGATGCGCGTCATCGTGATCCTCTCGCCCTTCGTCGCCTACCCCATCACCTACAAGATCTGCAAGGAGCTCCAGGGCGTCCACGGTGCGGGCAAGCGCAAGACGCCGAACCTGGTGGTGCGCACCGACGAGGGTGAGTACGTCGCCGAACCCACCCCCGCCTACCCCGAGGACGTCCTCGACGAGCTCGAGCCGACCCCGGTGCCGACCTACATCGAGCAGCCCGAAGCCGAGTCGACCGCGCCGGGCGTGCGCGTCGTCGAGCGCTAGCCCGTCCGTCGCGGCGTCACGTCCGTGACGCCCGGCGACGCGCCGGCGCGTGGTCGGTGCCTAACATGGGCCCGTGCCGGCCTCCCCCGACCCGAAGTGGCCCCCGGCGACCTCACTCGTGGGCCCCGGGTCTGAGAGTCGAGCCTCGGTGGCCGTGGTGGGCGTGCCCACCTACGCCACGTCGGTCACGCCCAAGTCGGCGCGCTCGACCCCGGCGGCGCTGCGCGAGGCCCTCGCGCGTTACTCGACCTGGACGACGAGCGACGGGCGCGACCTCGCCGAACTGGTGAGCGTTCTCGACGCGGGCGACGTCGACGACCCCGACGGCGAGGGGGGCGTCGAGCGCACGCGCGCCCGGTGCGCGAGCCTGCCGGCGTGCGACCTCACGGTGGTGCTCGGCGGCGACAACGCCGCCACCTGGTTGGCGCTCTCAGCCCTCGCGGGCGAGCGGCTCGGGGAGTTCGGCCTGGTGACCCTCGACGCCCACCTCGACTTCCGCGAGGGTCGCTCCAACGGGTCCCCGGTACGCCAGCTGGTCGAGGCGGGCCTGGTCGGCGCCCGCGTGTGCCAGGTGGGTCTCGCCGACTTCTCGAACTCCGCGCCCTACGCGGCCGACGCCCGCGCGGCGGGGCTGCACGCGATCGCGCGCGCGCGTTTCTACGACGAGCGCCCCGAGGACCTCGCTCGCGAGGCGCTCGCGCGAGCGGGCGCCCACGGCGGGCCGGTCTACGTGGACGTCGACCTCGACGTGGCCGACCGCGCGGTCGTCCCGGGCTGTCCCGGGGCGGCCCCGGGGGGGCTGAGCGCGGCCGAGGTGCGCCGCTTCGTGCGCGAGGTGGCGGCGTCGCCCCAGGTGGTCGCGCTCGACGTCACCGAGATCGACGTGGAGCGCGACGCGCCCGACGGGCGCACGGTCCGCCTCGGCGCCCTGGTGGTCCTCGAGGCGATCGCCGCCGTGACCAGGCGGGCCGCGTGAGCGTCGCGGTCGGGGACCGTCCTCTCACCCGCGCGGAGGTGGTCGCGGTGGCGAGGGGCTTCGAGGCCGTGGTGATCTCCGACGACGTCCGTCGACGCCTGGCCCACCAGCGCACCGCCATCGACCGGCGCGTGGCCTCCGGCGAGCCCGTCTACGGGCTGTCGACGGGCTTCGGTTCGCTCGCGACCACCTTCATCTCGCCCGACGAACGCCGAGACCTGCAGCGTTCGCTCGTGCGCAGCCACGCCGCCGGGGTCGGCGAGCGGGTCGAGGTCGAGGTGGTGCGCGCCATGATGGTCTCGCGCCTCGCCACCCTGTGCAGCGGCGTCGCCGGGGTGCGCCCGGTCGTGGTGGACGCCTACGCCGCTCTGCTCAACCACGCGGTGACCCCGATCGTGCACGAGTTCGGGTCGCTCGGCTGCTCGGGGGACTTAGCGCCGCTCGCGCACGTGGCGCTAGCCCTCATGGGCGAGGGCGACGTCCTCGACGCGGGGGGCGAGCGCCGTCGCGCGGCCGACGTGCTCGCCGACGTGGGGGTCGCCCCGATCGAGCTCGCCGAGAAGGAGGGTCTCGCGCTCATCAACGGCACCGACGGCATGCTCGGCCAGCTCGTGCTCGCCCTGGACGACGTGGCCGCTCTGCTCACTCACCTCGACCTCGCGGCGGCGCTCTCGGTCCAGGCGCTACGCGGCACGGACCGGGCCTTCGTCGAGGAGCTGATGGCCCTGCGACCCCACCCGGGCCAGCGCACGAGTGCGCGCAACCTGATGGCCCTGCTCGAGGGCTCGGGAATCGTCGCGTCCCACCTCGAGGACGCCTCCCAGGTCCAAGACGCCTACTCGTTACGCTGCGCGCCCCAGGTGCACGGGGCGGCGCGCGACACGTGGCGCCACGCGGCCGCCGTCGCCGACGTCGAGCTGGCCTCGGCGATCGACAACCCCTCGGTCCTGCCCGACGGGACGATCGCCTCCAACGGGAACTTCCACGGGGCGCCGGTCGGCTACGTCCTCGACTTCCTCGCCATCGCCCTGGCCGACGTGGCCTCGATGGCCGAGCGACGCACCGACCGACTGATGGACGAGTCGCGCAGCTACGGCCTGCCGGCCTTCCTCGCCGGCTCGCCCGGGGTGGACTCGGGGCTCATGATCGCCCAGTACGCCCAGGCGGCCCTGGTCAGCGAGATGAAGCGGCTGGCCGCGCCGGCGAGCGTGGACTCGATTCCCTCCTCGGCGATGCAAGAGGACCACGTCTCGATGGGCTGGCACGCGGCGCGCAAGCTGCGCCGCTCCGTCGCGGCCCTCACCTCGGTCGTGGCGATCGAACTGTTGGCCGCCTCGCGCGCCCTCGCCCTGCGCGCCCCGCTCGCCCCCTCGCCGGTCGGCGCCGCGCTCAGCGAGCGGGTCAACGCGGTCACCGGCGGCCCGGGCCACGACCGCTGGCTGTCGCCGGAGATCGCCGGCGTCGTCGGACTGGTCGAGAGCCGCGAACTACTCGAGCTCGCGGCCCGGTTCGTCACCCTGAGCTAGGAGGACCATGGAAGGCGCTCGTCCGGTCCGCGCGGCGCGCGGGACGACCCTCAGCGCACGGGGCTGGCCCCAAGAAGCGGCCCTGCGCATGCTCCAGAACAACCTCGACCCCGAGGTCGCCGAGCGTCCCGACGACCTCGTCGTCTACGGCGGGACGGGACGGGCGGCCCGGGACTGGCCGAGCTTCGAGGCCCTCGTGCGCACCCTGGGGACCCTCGGGGACGACGAGACGATGGTCGTCCAGTCGGGCCGGCCGGTCGGGGTCCTGCGCACCCACGAGTGGGCCCCCCGGGTCGTGATCGCCAACGCCAACCTCGTCCCGGACTGGGCCACCTGGCCCGAGTTCCGCCGCCTCGAGGCCCTCGGGCTCACGATGTACGGCCAGATGACGGCGGGGTCGTGGATCTACATCGGGACCCAGGGGATCCTCCAGGGCACCTACGAGACCTTCGCCGCCGTCGCCGATCGGCGCTTCAACGGGACCCTCGCGGGCACGCTGACCCTCACCGCCGGGGCCGGGGGTATGGGCGGCGCCCAGCCGCTCGCGGTGACGATGAACGACGGCGTCTGTTTGGTCATCGACGTCGACCCCACGCGGCTCGCCCGTCGGGTCGAGCAGCGCTACCTCGACGAGTGGACGGCCGACCTCGACGACGCCCTCGAGCGGGTCCTGGTCGCCAAGGCCCAGCGCCGGGCACTGAGTGTGGGACTGGTCGGCAACGCCGCCACGCTCCTGCCCGAGATATTGCGTCGCGGGGTCGAGGTGGACATCGTCACCGACCAGACCTCGGCGCACGACCCGTTGAGCTACCTGCCCGAGGGGATCGACCTCGCGGACTGGCACGACTACGCCGAGAAGAAGCCCGAGGAGTTCACCGACCGGGCCCGTCAGGCGATGGTTCGCCACGTCGAGGCGATGGTCGGGTTCATGGACGCGGGCGCCGAGGTCTTCGACTACGGCAACTCGCTGCGCGGCGAGGCGTTGGCCGGAGGCTACCCGCGCGCCTTCGACTACCCCGGCTTCGTGCCGGCCTACATCCGACCGCTCTTTTGCGAGGGGCAGGGCCCCTTCCGCTGGGCCGCGCTCTCGGGCGACCCGCGCGACATCGCCGTCACCGACCGCGCCGTGCTCGAGCTCTTTCCCGAGAACGACAAGCTCCGGCGCTGGATCACCAAGGCCGAGGAGCGCGTCGCCTTCCAGGGCCTCCCGGCGCGGATCTGCTGGCTCGGCTACGGCGAACGCGACCGGGCCGGGGTCGCCTTCAACGACCTGGTGAGCCGGGGCGAGGTCAGCGCGCCGGTGGTGATCGGACGCGACCACCTCGACAGCGGCTCGGTGGCCTCGCCGTACCGCGAGACCGAGGGGATGCTCGATGGCTCCGACGCGATCGCCGACTGGCCGCTGCTCAACGCCCTGGTCGCCACGGCGTCGGGGGCGTCGTGGGTCTCGATCCACCACGGGGGCGGGGTCGGCATCGGACGCTCGATCCACGCCGGACAGGTCTGCGTGGCCGACGGTACCGACCTCGCGCGCGAGAAGCTCGAGCGGGTCCTCACGAACGACCCCGCGATGGGGGTGTTGCGCCACGTCGACGCCGGCTACGAGCTAGCCGAGGCGACGGCCGAGCGCACCGGCCTGCGGGTCCCGGTGCGCGAGACGTGACCTCGACGCTCGTCACCAACGTCGGCGAGCTCACGACCAACGACCCGACCCTGGGCGACGGCTCGGCCCTGGGTCGGCTCACGGGGGCCGCCTTCGTGGTCGAGGACGGACGGGTCGCCTGGGTCGGTCCGGCCGTCGCGGCGCCCGCGTGCGACACCCGTCTCGACGTCGACGGCGCGGCGGTCGTGCCGGGGTTCGTCGACGCCCACACCCACCTGGTGTTCGCCGGTGAGCGCAGCGACGAGTTCGAGGCCCGCCTCGCCGGGCGGCCCTACGACGGTGGCGGGATCGCTCGCACCGTGGCGGCGACCCGAGCGGCGAGCGACGAGCAGCTGCGCGGGGGCGTCGCGGCGCGGGTCCGGGCGCTGCGCGCGGGCGGGGTGACGACCCTCGAGGTGAAGTCGGGCTACGAGCTCACGACCGAGGGGGAGGCCCGCGACCTCCACCTGGCCCGTGAGGTGACCGAGCAGGTCACCTGGCTCGGCGCCCACGCGGTGCCCCCGGAGTTCGCCCACGACCGCGCGGGCTACCTGGCCCTGCTCACCGGGGAGATGCTCGAACGCTGCGCGCCGCTCGCGCGCTGGGCCGACGTGTTCTGCGACGTGGGCGCCTTCGACCTCGACGAGGCCCGCGTGGTCCTCGAGGCCGCCCGCGCCCGGGGTCTGGGACTGCGCCTGCACGCGAACCAGCTCGCCCACGGCGGGGCGGTGCGCCTGGCCGTGGAGTTGGGCGCCGCCAGCGCCGACCACCTCACCCACCTCGACGACGATGACGTCGAGGCGCTGGCCGACTCCTCGACGGTCGCCACGCTGCTGCCCGGCGCCGAGTTCTGCACCCGCTCGCCCTACGCCCCGGCGCGTCGGCTCCTCGATGCCGGGGCGACGCTCGCCCTGTCGACCGACTGCAACCCCGGGACGAGCTACGTGACCTCGATGGCCCTGGTGATCGCGCTGGCCGTGCGCGAGATGGGCCTGACCTGTGACGAGGCGCTGTGGGCGGCGACGCGCGGGGGCGCGCGGGCCCTGCGCCTCGACGACGTCGGCCATCTCGGGGTGGGCGCGCGCGCCGACTTCCTCGTGCTCGACGCCCCCCGATCAGCGCACCTCGCCTACCGTCCCGGCGCCGACCTCGTGACGACCCACGCGGCCACGATCGTCGACGCGGCCGACGCGGCCGACGCGGCCGACGCGGCCGACGCGCGCCGCGCCGACGGGCCGGCTCACCCGGTGAGCACACCTCGCGCGTCGCGCGAAGCGACCCTCGCGGTGAGCGACCTCGTCGTCAGCTACGGCGACCACGTGGCCGTCGACGGGATCGACCTATCGATCGCCCCGGGGGAGATCCTCGGGCTGCTTGGGCCCAACGGCGCCGGCAAGACCTCGACGCTGTCGGCGATCGAGGGGCTCGTGCGCCCGCGGCGTGGGCGCGTCACGGTCGACGGGATCGACGCGCTCGCCCATCCGAGCGCGGCCCGGGCCCGTCTGGGGGTCCAGCTCCAGGCGAACAGCTTCTCGCCCGAGCTGACCCTGGCCCAGATCGTGCGGCTCTTCGGGGGGCTCTACGGGGTCCGACTGAGCGCCGAGGAGGCCGCCGACCGGCTGGGTGAGGTGGGACTCGCCGAGGAGGCCGGACGGGGCTGGAAGCACCTCTCGGGCGGCCAGCAGCAGCGCCTCTCGCTGGCCGTGGCGATGGTCCACCAGCCCTCGCTGCTCCTGCTCGACGAGCCCACCGCCGGCCTCGACCCCCAGGCCCGCCGTCAGCTGTGGGGTCGGATCGACCAGGTTCGCGCGACGGGCGCCGGCGTGCTGCTCACGACCCACTCGATGGAAGAGGCCCAGTCGGTCTGTGACCGGGTCGCGATCATCGAGCACGGACGGCTCCTCGCGGAGGCCCCGCCCCACGTCCTCGTCGAGCGCTACCGCGACGACGCGCGCGTGCGCGCGGTCGCGCGCGGCGCGGTGACCCTCGAGGACGTCTTCATCGGCCTGACCGGGAGCGACCTGCGTGAATGAGGCGCCCGCGACCCGCGTGATGCTCGGTGCGCTTGTGCGCGCCGACCTGCTCGTGCTGATAAAGGCTCGCCGTTCGATCGTGGTCGGGCTCTTGTTGCCGCTGTGGATCCTCTTCATCACCAACGGCCACAAGGGCACCCGGACGATGGGCGGCGCCTACTACATCATCGGGATCGCGGTGGCCTACGGGCTGGCGACCTTCGGGCTCATGGGTTATGCGACCCGGGTCGCGCGCGACCGCGACACCGGGGTGCTCCAGCGCCTGCGGGTCAGCCCGGCGCCCGCGTGGGTGGTGATGGGCAGCCGCCTGCTGGCCCAGGGCGTCGCCAACCTGGTGGTCTCCCTGGTGGTGGTGGTGGTCGGGGCGGCGATGCACCACCTCCACCCCAGCCTCGGGCAGTACCTGCTCGTCCTGCTCGCCTCGACCCTCGGCGGGGCCGTCTTCCTCGCCCTCGGTCAGGCCGTGGTCGGCCTCGTGCGTTCGGCCGACGCCGTGAACGCGGTGGGACGCCTCTTGCTCGTGGCGCTGATCTTCCTCGGGCTGTTCGGGGCGAGCGGCGTGCTCGGCGCGACCTGGGAGTCGATTTCGCGCTGGAGTCCGGTCGGGTGCGTGATGAGCGTCTACGCCGGCGTGCTCGACCTGTCGGCGTGGGGGTCGACCCAGTGGCTCGCGGTGCTCGCCTGCGCCGGCTACGTCGCGGTGGCGGGTGCGCTCGGGGTGCGCTGGTTCCGCTGGCAGAGCGCCTGAGACCCGCCCGACGGGGGGTCACCCCTAGGGTGCACGTATGACGACTCCCGTGGCCCCCCGCGACCTACCCACCACGCTCGGCGCCCTGCGCGCGTCGGGCTACGTATCGCGCCCCGTGCGCGTCGAGATGCGCGAGAACCTCGAGACGCGCCTGGCCGCCGGCCAGCCGCTCACGGCCAGTGTGCTCGGCTACGAGGACTCGGTCCTGCCCCAGCTCGAGACGGCCCTGCTGGCCGGACACGACGTCATCCTGCTCGGGGAGCGGGGCCAGGCCAAGACCCGCATCATCCGTTCGCTCGTCGAACTCCTCGACGAGTGGCTGCCGATCGTCGCCGGCTCGGACGTGCGCGACGACCCCTTCCACCCGATATCGGCCCACGGGATCGCGGCGGTGGCCGAACACGGGGACGACACACCGCTCGAGTGGGTGCACCGCAGCCGTCGCTTCGCCGAGAAGTTGGCCTCGCCCGACACCTCGATGGCCGACCTCATCGGCGAGGTCGACCCGATCAAGGTCGCGGGTGGGCTCTACCTCGACGACCCGCGGGCACTGAGCTACGGCCTGGTGCCCAAGTCGAACCGCGGGATCTTCGCCATCAACGAGCTGCCCGACCTGGCCGAGCGGATCCAGGTGGGCCTGTTGAACGTGCTCGAGGAGCGCGACGTTCAGATCCGCGGTCACCTGGTGCGTCTGGACCTCGACGTGATGGTCGTGGCGACGGCGAACCCCGAGGACTACACCAACCGGGGCCGGCTCATCACGCCGTTGAAGGACCGCTTCGGCAGTCAGATTCGCACCCACTACCCCGAGGACCTCTCCACCGAGATCGCCATCGTGCACCAGGAGGCTCACGTGCCGGCCACGCCCGTGCCCCTCGTCGTGCCCTGGTTCATCGAGGAGATCGTCGCGCGCGTGAGCCACGTGGCGCGTCGCTCCAACGCCATCAACCAGAAGTCCGGGGTCTCGGTGCGCCTCTCGATCGCCAACTACGAGGTGGTGGTGGCGAGCGCCCTGCGCCGCACCCTGCGCACCGGGGACGCGGCGGTGGTGCCGCGGGTGAGTGACCTGAGCGCCCTCGTCCAGTCGACCCAGGGCAAGATCGAGCTCGACACCCTCGACGACGCCGAGGCCGACCAGGTCGTGTCGGCCCTGGTCGCGCTGGCGGTGCGCCAGTGCTTCGCCGAGACGGTCCTGCTCGAGGAGGCGCCCGAGATCGTGGCCGCCTTCAACGGCGAGGTCGTGGTGCACACCGGTGACGACCTGCCCGACGCGCAGTACACCAGCGCCCTCGAGGCGCTGCCGGTGCTCGCCGGTCCGGTCGAGCGCCTGGCCGGGCCCGGCGCCGGCCCGGGGGAGCGGGCCGCGGCCCTGGAGTTCCTCCTCGAGGGGCTCTACCTGACCAAGCGCCTCGCCAAGGACGCCTCCGGGGCCCGGGCGCTCTACCGCTCCCGGGCGCGCTAGTGGCCGTCCGGTACCGGTTCCGCCGCTTCGGCGAGGGCGACGACTTCGACGACGTCGACGCCGAGGACCTCCTCGGCCGACTGGTCGACGACCTCTTGGAGGACGGCGACCTCGAGGCGGCCCTCGACCGGCTGCTGCGCGAGGGCTTCGAGACCGACGACGGCGAGCACGTCGAGGGGCTGACCGAGCTGCTCGACCGGTCCCGCCGGCGCCGGCGCGAGCTCGAGGCCCAGGCCGACCCGTCGGGCGAGCTGGAGCGCTACCGGGAGTGGCTCGAGCACGTCGAGTCCCTCGAGGCGACGAGGCTCGAGGGGCTCCTCGAGCAGGCCGAGGCCTCGGGCGACGAGCGTCGGCGCGAGGTGACCCGCGACCTGGTCGACCAGCGCCGGAT
>JAKABC010000092.1 GCA_021802025.1 Actinomycetes bacterium | reverse complement strand
GAACGCGAGGCGTACCTGGCTGAGGTGATGGCCACCCTCAGTGCGAAGCTCACCGAGTTCCACCTCGACGCCGAGGTGCGCGGACGACCCAAGCACCTGTGGAGCATCTACGAGAAGATGGTCGTGGGCGGCAAGGAGTTCGACGAGATCTTCGACCTAGTGGGCCTGAGGATCGTGGTCGACGAGGAGCGCGAGTGCTGGGCGGCCCTGGGAGCGGTCCACGCCCTGTGGTCCCCGGTCCAGGGGCGCTTCAAGGACTACATCAACTCGCCCAAGTTCAACCTGTACCAGTCCCTGCACACGACGGTGATCGGTCCGCGGGGCAAGTCGGTCGAGGTGCAGATCCGCACCCACGAGATGCACCGTCGCGCCGAGTTCGGCGTGGCGGCCCACTGGATGTACAAAGAGGGAGCCTCGGCCCAGGAGGTCGCCTGGATGCGGCGCCTGGCCGACGTCGAGGAGGAGGAGAAGGACCCGATCGCCTTCCTCGAGGCGCTGAAGCTCGACCTCGGCCACGACGAGGTCTACGTCTTCACCCCCAAGGGGCGCGTGATCTCCCTCGTGGAGGGGTCCACGCCCATCGACTTCGCCTACGCCGTGCACACCGAGGTCGGCCACCACTGCGTGGGGGCCAAGGTCAACGGACGTCTGGTGCCGCTCACCACGGTGCTGCGCTCGGCCGACGTGGTCGAGATCGTCACGGCGAAGAACGACGACGCCGGGCCGAGCCGGGACTGGCTGAACATCGTCAAGTCCTCGCGGGCCCGCTCCAAGATCCGCCAGTGGTTCCAGCGCGAGCGGCGCGAGGACGCGCTCGAGGCGGGCCGCGAGGAGCTGGTGCGCGCGCTGCGGCGCGAGGGCCTGCCCATCGCCACGACCCTGGCCTCGGGAGCCCTGTCGACGGTCGTGGCGTCGTTCAACCTCGAGAGCGTCGACGCCCTGTACCTGGCGATCGCGGCCGGTCACCCGTCGGCCCACGCCGTCGTCCAGCGCCTGGAGCGCGAGCTGCGCGGGGGCGAGGTCGAACAGCTGCCCACGACGGTCACCAAGGCCCCCCGCTCGAACCGCTCGAACCGGGGTGTCGGGGTCTACGTCGAGGGTCTCGACGACGTGATGATCCACCTCGCGCGCTGCTGCTCGCCGGTTCCGGGGGACTCGATCATGGGCTTCATCACCCAGGGACGGGGCGTCTCGGTGCACCGCGACGACTGCTCCAACGCCGTCGCGCTGGCCCAACGCCTCGGCGAGCGGGTGATCGACGTCGAGTGGGACGGCACGAGCGGGCAGTACCGCGTGGTGCTCGAGGTGCTGGCCTTCGACCGCTCCCGGCTCCTGCTCGACGTGTCCAAGGTGGTCGCCGAGTACCACCTCAACATCATCGCCTCGAGCACGACGACCTCGGGGGCGCGCATCGTGCGCATGGTCTTTGACGTCGAGCTCGCCGACCCGGCGCACCTCTCGAGCCTGCTCGCCGCGTTGAAGGCGGTCGACGGGGTCTTCGACGCCTTTCGCCAGCTGCCCGGTCAGAACAAGTCCTCATGACCCCCACACCGCCGTTCCAGGCGCCCACCGGGACCCGCGACGTGCTTGCGCCCGAATCCCACGAGTGGGAGGGTCTCGTCGCGACGTTCGCCGAGCTGGCCTACCGCTACGGGTTCTCCCTGGTCATGACGCCCCTCTTCGAGGACGTCGGGGTCTTTGTGCGCGGGCTCGGGGAGGTGAGCGACGTCTTTAGGAACGAGATGTACGTCTTTGCCGACCGGGGCGGGCGCACCCTCGCGCTGCGCCCCGAGGGGACGGCCTCGGTCGTGCGCGCCTTTATCCAGCACCACCCGACGACCCCGTGGAAGGCCTGGTACGTCACCCCGGCGTTCCGCTACGAGCGGCCCCAGGCCGGACGCTACCGCCAGCACACCCAACTCGGGGTCGAGGTGATCGGCACCGACGACCCCCTCGTGGACGTCGAGGTGATCGCGCTGGCGAACGCGACGTACCGAGCGGCGGGGCTGCGACGCTACCGCCTTTTGGTCAACTCGATGGGCGATCGGGCCTGCCGGCCGGCCTACGTCGAGCGCCTCAGTGCGCACCTGGCGGCCCACGAGTCAGAACTGTGCGACGAGCACCGTGAGCGCTGGCGCCAGAACCCGCTGCGCGTGCTCGACTGCAAGCGAGAGCCCTGCGGGCTGGTCGCGGCCCAGGGCCCGCTGCTCGTGGATCACCTGTGCGAGCCGTGCCGGGCCCACTTCGCCGCGGTGCGCGAGGGGCTCGACGCCCTCGGCCTCGTCGCGGAGCTCAACCCGCGCCTGGTGCGCGGCTTCGACTACTACACCCGCACGACCTTCGAGTTCGTCTCCGACGTCCTCGAGAGCGCCCAGAACGCGATCGGCGGGGGCGGGCGCTACGACGGGCTCGTCGAGGAGCTCGGGGGGCCGCCGGTGAGCGGGATCGGCTTCGGCTCGGGCGTGGAGCGGATCGTGATGGTGCGCGAGCGTGAGGGCGCGACCGAGCCGCTGGTGCGGCGCGAGCTCGACGCCTTCGTCGTCGACACCGTCGGCGACGGCGCAATCCAGCGCCTGGTGGCGACCCTGCGCGAGGCGGGCCTCGCCGTGGACCGCGCCTACGGGGGCCGCTCCCTGCGCGCCCAGATGAAGGTCGCCGACCGCTCGGGCGCCCGGGCGGCCCTGCTCTACGGCCCCGAGGAGGCCGCCGCCGGCGCGGTTACCATGAGGGACCTGCGCGCGCCCAGTGACGAGGGCGCCCAACGACGCGTCCCCCTCGACCAGGTGGCCGACGCCGTGCGCGCCCTGGTGAACGGAGGACGGTGAGCGAGGTCGAGGCGACGAGTTTGCGCGACGCGCTGTGCGGGGCGCTCACGACGGCCGACGTGGGCCGACGGGTCAGCGTGTGCGGGTGGGTGGCGCGCCGGCGCGAGCACGGCGAGCACCTCGCCTTTTTGGACCTGCGCGACCGCTCGGGGATCGTCCAGGCCGTGGTGGCGGGCACCCTCGAGGTGCGCAACGAGTACGTGGTGCGCGTCACCGGCACCGTCGCGCTGCGCCCCGAGGGGACGCGCAACGAGCGCCTGGCCACCGGATCGGTCGAGCTCACCGACTGTGAGCTCGAGGTGCTGGCCGAGGCCGAGCCCTCACCCCTGCCCCTGGATGAGCACGCCGAGGCCGACGAGGCCGTGCGGCTCAAGTACCGCTACCTCGACCTGCGCCGCGAGCCGATGCAGTCCCACCTTCGCCTGCGGGCCCGGGTGAACGCGGCCCTGCGCGCGTCGATGGACGCCCAGGGCTTCGTCGAGGTCGAGACGCCCCTGCTGTGGGCGCCGACCCCCGAGGGCGCGCGCGAGTTCGTCGTGCCCTCGCGGCTCCACGACGGGGAGTTCTACTCGCTGCCCCAGAGCCCCCAGATCGCCAAGCAGCTGCTGATGGTGGGCGGGTTCGACCGCTACTACCAGATCGCCCGGTGCCTGCGCGACGAGGACCTGCGCGCCGACCGACAGTTCGAGTTCACCCAGCTCGACCTCGAGGCCAGCTTCGTCTCCCAAGAGGACGTGCGCCGCTTCGTCTCGCGCGCCGTGCTCGACGCGGCCGAGGTGGCGACGGGGGAGCGGCCCGCAGAGATCGCCGTGATGACCTGGGCCGAGGCGCTCGATCGCTACGGCACCGACAAGCCCGACCTGCGCTTTGGCATGGCGCTCGTGGACCTCACGGCGGCCTTCGCGGCGACCGGCGTGCGGGCCTTCCAGGCGCCGTGCGTGAAGGCGCTGCGGGTGCCGGGGGGAGCGAGCCTCAGCCGCAGCCGGCTCGACCAGCTCGTCGAGCGCGCCAAGGCCCTCGGGGCGAAGGGCCTGGCCTGGTTCCGCGTGGGGCCCGACGGCCTCGACGCGCCCCTGGCGAAGGTCCTCTCCTCCGAGGAGTCGGCCGCCGTCGCGGGGGTCGACGGCGCCGAGCCCGGCGACCTCGTCCTGGCGGTCGCCGACGCCCACGCGCTGGCCTGCCGGGTGCTGGGCGCGCTGCGCGTCGAGCTCGGCGCGCCGCCGGTGTCGGCCGGGCCCCACCGCTACGTGTGGGTGATCGACTTTCCGATGTTCGAGGGGCTCGACGAGGACGGCCACCCCGTCGCGGCCCACCACCCCTTCACCATGCCCCACCCCGAGGACCTCGAGCGCCTGGACCGCGACCCGCTCAGCGTGCGGGCCCAGTCCTACGACCTGGTCCTGAACGGCTGGGAGCTCGGCAGCGGCTCGGTGCGCGTGCACCGCCCCGACGTCCAGCGCGAGGTGTTCCGCGCGTTGGGCATCTCCGACGAGGAGGCCGAGTACCGCTTCGGGTTCCTGCTCGGGGCCTTCCGCTACGGCGCACCGCCCCACGCGGGCTTCGCCTTCGGGATCGACCGGCTGGTGGCGATCTTCGCCGGCGTGGAGAACATCCGCGAGGTGATCGCCTTCCCCAAGACCCAGTCGGGGGCCGACCTCATGACCGGGGCGCCCAAGGTCATCAGCGAGCGCCAGCGGCGCGACCTGCACCTCGGACCGGCCCGGTCGGCGTAACCCCCCACCAGGACTAATCCGACCCGCCGGTAGAGTGACGCCGTGGACGCCGCCGACCTGCGCACGAGGTTCCTCGACTTTTTCGCCGCGCGCGGCCACCTGGTCGTGCCCTCGGCGAGCCTGATCCCCAACGACCCGACCCTGCTGCTCACGGTGGCCGGCATGGTGCCCTTCAAGGCCTACTTCCTCGGCGAGGAGGTGCCCCCGCGTCGGCGGGCCGTCTCGGTCCAGAAGTGCTTCCGGACCCTCGACATCGACATCATCGGCACGACCCAGCGTCACCTCACGTTCTTCGAGATGATGGGCAACTTCTCCTTCGGGGACTACTTCAAAGAGGACGCCATCGCCTTCGCCTGGGAACTGGTGACCGAGTCGCTCGGGCTCGACCCCGACCGGCTCTGGGTGACGGTCCACGAGAGCGACGACGACGCCGAGGCCATCTGGAGGGATCGCGTGGGCGTGGCCCCTTCGCGCATCCAGCGCCTGGGCGAGGACAACTTCTGGGAGATGGGCCCGACCGGCCCGTGCGGGCCCTGTTCGGAGATCTTCTACGACAAGGGGCCGGCCTTCGGCGCCGACGGCGGGCCGGCCCACGGGGGCGAGGACCGCTTCGTCGAGTTCTGGAACCTCGTCTTCACCCAGTACGACCGCCAGAGCGACGGCACCCTGGCCGAACTGCCCCAGAAGAACATCGACACCGGCTCGGGCTTCGAGCGGACCCTGGCGATCTTGAACGGCGTGGAGTCGGTGTTCGCCACCGACCTCTTTGGTCCCCTCCTCGAGGCCGCGGCCCGCGCGATCGACACCCCCTACGGCGCGAGCGAGGCGAGCGACGTGCTCATCCGGCGCATCGCCGACCACGGGCGGGCCATGACCTTCCTCGTGGGCGACGGGGTCCTGCCCTCGAACGAGGGGCGGGGCTACGTGCTGCGTCGCATCGTACGGCGCGCGGTGCTGGCGGCGCGCCGGGCCGGTTCGGACCGAGCGCTCGCGGCCGACCTGGTCGAGGCGACCCTCGCCAAGATGGGCGACGCCTACCCCAACCTCGTCACCGACCGGGACCTGATCGTCGAGGTGCTCGAGCGCGAGGAGCACGGCTTCGCGCGGACCCTGCGCACCGGGCTCAGCCTGCTCGAGGAGGCCCGGGCCGAGGTGGTCGCGGCCGGGGCGACGGTCTTCCCGGGCGAGGTGGCCTTCCGCCTGCACGACACCCACGGCTTCCCGATCGAGCTGACGACCGAGGTGGTGGGCGAGTCGGGCATGTCGGTCGACCGCGCGGGCTTCGACGCGGCGATGGCCGCCCAGCGCGAGCGGGCCCGGGCCGCCGCCAAGACCCTCCACGTCGCCGACGACGCCCAGTACCGCGAACTGCTCGAGCGCACCGGGCCGAGCGAGTTCGTGGGTCGCGACGTCGCGCGCTACTCCATCGAGACGACCGTGCTGGCGGTGCTGGCCGGGTCGAACGGCCAGAGCGAGGTCTTCCTCGACACGACGCCCTTCTACGCCGAAGGTGGCGGCCAGGTCGGCGACACCGGGGCGATCGTCACCGAGTCCGGGCGTCTCGAGGTCCACGACACCCAGAGCGTGGCCGGGGGGCTCATCGCGCACCGGGGGGTGCTCGCCGGAGAGATCGTGGCGGGCCAGAGCGCCGTGGCCACCATCGACGCCGACCGGCGCGAGGCGACCCGGCGCAACCACACGGCGACCCACCTGCTGCACGCCGGGCTGCGCCAGGTGCTCGGCGACCACGTGCGCCAGCAGGGCTCCTACGTGGGGCCCGACCGGCTGCGCTTCGACTTCAGCCACGGCGGCGGGCTCGCCCCCGAGGAGGCCGACGCGATCGCCGAATCCGTCAACGGCGACGTGATCGCGAACGACCCGGTCGAGACGATCCAGACCACGAAGGCCGAGGCCGAGACGATGGGGGCGATCGCCTTCTTCGGCGACAAGTACGGGGACCGGGTGCGCGTGGTGCGCGCCGGGCGCCACAGCCTGGAGTTCTGCGGGGGCACCCACGTCGAGCGGCTCGGCGACATCGGCCAGGTCCAGATCGTGAGTGAGGGCTCGATCGGCTCGAACACCCGGCGGCTCGAGGCGGTGAGCGCCCGGGGCGCCTTCCGGCGGAGCCGCGAGATGGAGCGGCTCCTCGGGGCGGTCGCGGCCACGTTGAAGACCTCGAGCGAGGACGTGGTGCCGGCCCTCGAGCGGGTCCTCGAACGGCTGCGCGAGGTGGAGACCCAGTACGCCGCCCTGCGCCAGAGCCAGCTCGCGCGCTTCGCCGACGAACTCGACGAGGCCTCGACCGGCGACGCGCTGTGG
>JAKABC010000091.1 GCA_021802025.1 Actinomycetes bacterium | reverse complement strand
GGGCAGGTGATCGAGGACGAACTCCGGCCGGTCACCGAACTCGTCGGCGATGATGTCGTTGCACAGGTCGATGCACTCGTCGCAGATGTAGACGCTCGGGCCCGCGATCAACTTCTTGACCTGCTTTTGACCCTTCGCGCAGAAGCTGCACTTGATGAGGTCGCTGCCCTCTCCGAACTTCGCCACGCCTACCTCCGACACGGACCGCCGCCCCATCCTACGGGGCGCCACCCGTCGAATCGGGAACCTACGGTCGGGTGGTGATGACCTCGTCGATCAGGCCGTATTCGACCGCCTCGGCGGCCCCGATGATGAAGTCGCGGTCGGTGTCTTTGCCGATGCGCTCGACCGACTGGCCGGTGTCGCTGGCCAGCATGTCGTTGAGCATGTCCTTCATGCGCAGGATCTCGCGGGCCTGGATCTCGATGTCCGAGGCCTGGCCCCCCACCCCACCCCAGGGCTGGTGCAGGAGGATGCGCGCGTGGGGCAGGGCGTAGCGCTTGCCCTTGCTGCCGGCCGCCAGCAGCACCGCGGCGGCCGAGGCCGCCTGGCCGAAGCAGAAGGTCGACACGTCGGGCTTGATGTACTTCATCGTGTCGTAGACCGCGAGCAGTCCGGTGATGTCGCCGCCCGGGGAGTTGATGTAGAGGTTGATGTCCTTCTCGGGGTCCTCGGACTCGAGGAAGAGCAGCTGGGCGCAGATCAGGTTGGCGATCGTGTCGTCGATCGGCGTGCCGAGGAAGATGATGCGCTCGCGCAGGAGGCGGCTGTAGAGGTCGTAGGCCCGCTCGCCGCGGTTCGACGACTCGACGACCGTCGGGACGAGGTAGTTCTGGGCGCGGTGGACGTCGTTCACGCTCCCACCTTAGGCGTCGCCGTCGACGCTCTCGTCCGGGGTGAGCAGGGCCCGGTCGACCTCCACCCCGTTGGGGTCGACGAAGGTGACGTGCTCGCTGAGCCAACGCGACGCCTTCATCTTGGCCACTTCGGCCCGGAAGGCGACGACCCGGCCGGACTCGCGCAGGTTCTCGGCCAGGGTCTCGGCGGTGGCGCCCATCGCCTCGGCCGTCGAGGCCAGCTCGGTCTCGACCTCCTCGTCGGTCGGCTCGAGCCCCTCGGCGCGGGCGACGGCGCGCAGGCCCAGGTCGACCCGGACCGCCCGACGGGCGTCGGCGCGCACGGCCTCGAGCAGCTGCTCGGGGTCCTGGCCGGTCATCTGGAGGAACGACTCGAGGGTGAGACGCTGCTGCTCGAGGCGGTGGCTCAGGTCGTGCAGTCGCGAACCGGTCTCGTCATCGACGAGGGCGTCGGGCACCAGGTCATCGGGCACCAGGTCCGACAGGGCGACCAGCGTCGCGTCGCGCTGGGAGAGCTGGGCCTCGATCACGCGCCGCCGACGCAGCTGATCGACGATGGCGTCGCGCATCTCGGTCGCACTCGACCACTCGGTGTTCTCGGCGACCCACTCATCGGTCGTCTCGGGCAGCTCGCGTTCGTGGACCTGCTTCAGGCTCATCGTGTAGGTCGCGACCTGGGACGGCCCGAGCGAGCCGTTGACGGTGAGGTCCTCGCCCGCGCGCAGCCCCAGGATCAGGTCGTCGACCCCGTCGGTGAGCGACCCCGAGCCCACCGTGTACATATAGTCCCGCATGACCAGGGGCTCGACCGTCTCGTCGCCCACCGGGGCGATGGCGACGTCCATGGTCACCAGGTCACCGGTGACGATCGGGCGGTCCACGTCCTTCAAGACCGCGTCGGTCTCGCGCAGACGGTCGATCTGCGCGTCGACCTCCTCGTCGGTCACGACCGGCGAGGGGATGGTCACGCGCAGGTCACGGTGCCCGGAAATCTCGACCTCGGGGCGGACCTCGACCTCGGCCTCGAAGGTGAGGGGTCCCTCGGCCTCGCCGGCGGTGATGGTGATGTCGGGCTGGGCGATCGGGTCGATGAGCGTCTCGGTGACGGCCCGGGCGTAGAAGTCGGGCAGCGACTCGCGGATGGCCTCGGATCGGAGCCCCTGGGCGCCCCCGAGGTGGGCGATCAGGACGTTCTTGGGCACCTTGCCCTTGCGGAATCCCTTGATCGAGACCTGGCGCGAGAGCTTGCGCGCGGCGTCATCGAGGGCCGCGGCCATCTCCCCCTCGTCGACCTCGACCGACAGCTTGACGTGGTGGTTCTCGAGTGGGGTGGCGGTGGCCTGCATAGGAGCGCCCAGCCTACCGGCTGGCCACGGTCTAGATCATGACGACGAGGCCCTCGACGACCGCGCCCACCAGGGCCGCGTCGCCCCGCACCGACGTCGCGCGATCGCTAAGCACCCGCGACGCGTCCACCCGGCCGGCCGCTCGACGCCAGAAGAGCGCCGTCGTGGTGACCAGTTCGTTCTCGGCCTCGGCCGCGGGGGTGAGCGCCACCCCCCGACCGCCCTCGATCGCCACGACGTGGCGCGCGCCACGCGCACCGCGCAGATCGAGCGCGACGCGCGCGCCCTCGGGCGCCCCGACGCGACGACCGAGCACGAAGGGCAGCGCGTCAGTGAAACGGCCGAGGACGACGGCCTCACCGGGTCCGTGGTCGTCACCCTCGAGACCGAGGGCGTCTCGCAGGTCACCGAGGTGGATCCAACTGTCGAGGACCCGAGTCTCCATGAAGCGGTGGTAGGGACGCTCGCCCTCGGGGCTCCAGCCCACGCGCTCCCACTCCTCGTCGGAGAGTTCGCGCAGACGCGCGATCGCGGCGGCCGTCGTCACGCGGAACGCCTCGCGCAGTTCCGCGAGCGAGCGACGCCGCCAGTGGGCGATGACGGCCTCGTTCAGCTCGCCGATGGGGTTCCTCACGTAGTCGGGGTACTCCCCCTCGTGCTCGGGGGCGGGCTCACCCTGGAGCATCCGCTCGAAGCCCACGAGGTGGGCGAGCACGTCGCGCACGCTCCAGCCCGGGCAGGCCGTGGGGGCGTCGAAGTCCGACGCCGGCCGGCCCTCGAGGACGGATTCGATCGCCCCCCACGTCTCGGCCAGGGCGTCCACGACCCCCTCGTAACTCGTCGCCATCGCTCCTCCTCGCTCGAGCGTCACGCGCCGCGACCGTACTACCTGGCGCGGCCCGGACCGGCGCGTAGTAGCCTCGACGAGCGCGGGGCGTAGCGCAGCTTGGTTAGCGCGCGTGCTTTGGGAGCACGAGGTCCCCGGTTCGAATCCGGGCGCCCCGACGGTTCACGGCCCCACCGGCCCGAGGCGGCGATCGCCTGACTCGTCGCGCCCGAGGGCTCAGGTGCGCCGCCGACCGATCGCCAGGCTCGAGAGCGCGAGGGCGATGCCCACCGCGAAGATCACGCTGCCGAAGACGAACACCTGCGGGGGGATCCCGACGCGGGTGGAGGCGTAGATGAGCACCGGGAAGGGCGAGCTCGTGCCGCTCACGAAGTTCGAGGTCACGAAGTCGTCGATCGACAGGGCGAAGGCCATCAGGGCACCGGCCAGGACCCCCGGCATGATCATCGGCAGGGTCACGCGTCGAAAGGTGGTGAACGGCCCGGCGCCCAGGTCGTAGGCCGCCTCCTCCAGAGCGCGGTCGAAGCCCGTGAGCCGCGCCCTCACGGTCACCGCCACGTAGGCGATGCAGAACATCACGTGCGCGAGAACGAGGGTCAAGAAGCCCCGGCCGATGTTGAAGGTCACGAAGAGCCCCAGCAGCGAGGCGCCCATCACGATCTCGGGCGCCGCGATGTTGACGAACAGGATCTGCTCGATGACGCCCTTGCCGTGGAACTGGCGCGGCCGGTAGCGCACCAGGGCCATGGCGAGCAGCGTGCCCAGGACCGTCGAGATTGCCGTCGCGATCAACGCGAGGCGGATCGACAGCCAGAACGCGGCCGTCAGCCCGGGCGCGTCGTTCCAGGTCCGGTACCACAAGGTCGTGAGCCCGTTCCACGAGAAGCTGACCTGGGGCACGCCACCCACCGACTTGTTGAAGCTGTAGACGAACATCACCACGATGGGAAAGACCAGGTAGGCGATCACCAGCCACGAGTAAGCGGGCAACGCCAGGCGCCCCCAGTGGCGGGGCCGCTTGGTCGCCGGCACGCCAGGTACGGCGGGCGGCCCCTCGGCCGTCGCGACGTCTGCGGTCACCACGCTCACAGGTACTCCTCGATCGAGCGCGACCCCAGCACCCGCGAGTAGAGCCAGATGCCGAGCAGGGAGATCACAAGCACCACCACCGACAGGGCCGACCCCGCCGCGTAGTCACCGGTCACCAGGAACGTGTTCTGGATGACCGTGCCGATCATCGTGCTCGAGGTGCCCCCGAGGATCTGCTGGTTGACGTAGTCGCCGAAGGCCGGGATGAAGGTCAAGAGGAACGCCGCGAAGATCCCCGGGACGGCCAGGGGCAGGATGACCCGCATGAACGCCTCGCGGCGCGAGGCGTACAGGTCGTAGGCGGCCTCGAGAACCCGCCGGTCGATCCGCTCGAGCGCCACGTAGAGCGGCAGCGCGGTGAAGGGCAGGTAGTTGTAGGCCAGTCCGGCGATCACCGCCGACCCGGTGCCCAACACGTGAAAGTTCGCGTTCACGAGGTGGGCGTGGCGCAAGAAGGTGAGAAAGAACCCGCTCGGCGAGAGGATGAACTCCCACACGAGGGTACGGATGACGAAGGACACGAAGAACGGGACGAGCAGCATCATCAAGAAGAAGTTCTTCTTGCGACCCCCGTAGAAGGCGATCCAGTAGGCGATCGGGAACGACAGGACGAGGTCGACGAGGGTCGCGGCGGCACCGTACTCGAGGCTGGTGAAGAACTCGGTGCGGTACAGGTTCACCTGGTGGGGTATCTCGCCCCAGTTCCAGGTCATGGTGCAGGCGCCCGACGCGGGGTTGCACGTCTTGAGCGACAGCGACAGCATGATCACCAGCGGCACGACGAAGAGCAGGACGAGCCACACCACCGCCGGCAAGCTCAAGAGGTACGGCGCGAGACGCTTACCCCACGAGCCCCGGCGGTGGTGCTCTCGCGCTACGCCCCCTGGATGATCGGCAAGAAGAGGCTGGTCCACGCGTTGATCTCGGCTTGGTCCTTGAACTGGTAGTAGGTCTTGGTCAGCTTCTGCTCACGACCCGACGGGAAGACCAAGGGCGAGTTCGCGGTGGCGGTGTAGGGCAGGCCGATCTCGGGCTTGAGCGACGCGAGGGCCTCCTTGTTCCAGCTCGTGGGGTGCAACAGCTGCTGCCTCGCACTCGGCACCGGGCAGATGTAGTCGTTGTAGTACTCGACCACCGACTGGGTGACGGGACTGTAGTAGTAGTCCATCAACGTCATCGCGTCCTTGGGGTTCTGCGCGTACAGCGGGATGCACATGTTGTCGGTCCACATCATGAGCCCCTCCTTGGGGATCATGAGCACGAGGTCCTTGTACTTGTTGCTCAGGTTCGCCTGGTAGATGTCACCCGAGTAGGCCTGGGAGACCCAGACGTCACCGTTCTTCAGGTGCTGGATGTAGCTCTGGTCGTAGTAGGCGGCCACGAGCCCGTCGCTCTTTTGCTTCTGGAGCAGTTTGGCGGCCTTCGCCCAGTCCGACTCGGTCGAGGTCGCGGGCTCGATGCCCAGAGCCAGTAGGCCCACGCTGCCCAGCTCGAACGGGTCGCTCAGCATGCCGATCCGCCCGGCGTACTTCTTGTCGAACAGGATCTTCACGCTGTCGCCCGGGTCCTTGACCTGCTTGGAGTTGTACGCGACCGAGGTCCAGCCCGACTGCCAGGCCATGGTGTACTTGTTGCCACGGTCCCACGAGGGGTTCTTCACCAGCGGTCCGGCGTACTTGTTGAAGTTCGTCATCATCGAGTGGTCCAGCGGGATCAGCCAGCCCAACTCGATGAGGTAGCCCAGCGGGGGGTTGTTGTTGGTCATGACGACGATGTCGTAGCCCGTGTACTGGCCGGCGGCGAGCGAGGGGCGGATCTTGGCGTAGAACGAGGTGTTGTCGTCGATCACCTGGAAGTAGTTCACCTTGATGTCCGTCGTCTTGGTGAAGTGATCGAGCGACGGGTACTTGCCCTTGAGGGTGTCGATGTAGAGCGGCCAGTTGGCGAAGTTGACTGTGTGGTGGAGCTTCTGCTTCTTCCACCACGAGGGGGTGCCGACCTTGGCGTTGGGCAGCGACGCGCCCGAGGCCGCGGCCGCGTCGAGGAACAGCCCGGCGGCCAGTCCCCCGCCAGCCACCCCCAGCGCCTGGCGCCGGCTCAGGCGGGGCTGGGTCAGCCCGCGCCAGAGCGCCGGATCGATCCCGCCACCGGTCACGTCGTTGTTCGTGCTGTCACTCATCACTATCCCCCATGTTGGTTTCATCTTCCGTCGATCCCGGGGCCATCGGGCGCACGGCGAACGTGTGCTCGATCGGCCACGCGAGGACGACCTCTTCCCCGCTGCGCGGCGCGGCGGCCTCCCCGATGTTCTGGGCGTAGACCGTGACGTCGGTGCCCCAGGGCATCTCGACGATGTACTGGTTGCCCACGCCGGTGAAGGTCGAGACCTTGACCCGCCCGCGCAGGTGGTTGTGGTCGCCGCCGGCCACGGCGTCACCCAACCCGATGCTGATCTTCTCCGGGCGCACGCCCACCTTGACCGCGGCGCCCACCCGGGCCTCGGGCAGCCGACCGAGCCTCACCCGCAGGGTCTGGCCGCTGGACACGGTCACCGTGGCGACCGACCCGTCGACGGCGGTGACGTCGCCGGCCAGCAGGTTGGAGGCCCCGAGGAAGGTCGCCACGAACTCGGTCGTGGGCGAGTCGTAGATCTCCTGGGGCGAGCCGATGCCCTCGATGCGCCCGTGGCGCATCACGGCCAGGCGGTCCGACATCGTCATGGCCTCCTCCTGGTCGTGGGTGACGTAGAGGAAGGTGATCCCCACTCGGGTCTGGATCCGCTTGAGCTCGACTTGCATCTGGCGGCGCAGCTTCGCGTCCAGGGCCGACATCGGCTCGTCGAGCAGCAACAGCGACGGCTCGTTCACCAGGGCGCGAGCGAGCGCCACGCGCTGCTGCTGGCCGCCCGAGAGCTGGTTCGGGCGCCGGCGCTCGAAGTTCGGCAGGTCGACGATCTCGAGGATCTCGCCCACCCGACGCTTCAACTCCGCCTTGGCGGTGCGCCGGCGGCGCAGCCCGAAGGCCACGTTCTCAAAGACGTCGAGGTGGGGGAAGAGGGCGTAGGACTGGAAGACGGTGTTCACGTCGCGC
>JAKABC010000090.1 GCA_021802025.1 Actinomycetes bacterium | reverse complement strand
GCGGAAGGGCCAGTGGCCGAGCACGTACTGCAGCGGCTCGCCCTCGAGCCGGCGCCGCGCGGCCGCGCGCACCGCCGCGACCGCGTCGGGGTCGCCGCCCACGGCGTACTCCTCGACGATCCAGCGGGCCTCGCGCTCGGCCAGTCCGCCCGCTACGAGCTCGGCGACCACCGAGGGCCTAACGTCGGCCACTCTCGGCGAGCTGGTGGGCGCGCTTGTCGGCGAGCAGGGCGTCCACGTAGGGGTCGAGGTCGCCGTTCAAGACGGCGTCGAGGGCGTAGGTCGTGAGGTTGATCCGGTGATCGGTGACCCGGTTCTCCTTGAAGTTGTAGGTCCGGATCTTCTCCGAGCGTCCCCCGCCGCCGACCTGGGAGCGCTTCAATCCGGAGAGCTCGGCCGCCTGGGCCTCCTGGGCCGCCGCGAGCAGCCGCGAGCGCAGCACCAAAAGGGCCCGCGACCGGTTCTGGATCTGGCTCTTCTCGTCCTGCATCGACACGACGATCCCGGTCGGCAGGTGGGTCACGCGCACCGCCGAGTCGGTCGTGTTCACGCTCTGGCCCCCGGGACCCGAGGAGCGGTAGACGTCGATCTTGAGGTCGTTGGGGTTGATCTCGACGTCGACCTCCTCGGCCTCGGGCAGCACCGTGACCGTCGCCGACGAGGTGTGGACCCGACCCTTGGCCTCGGTGACCGGGACGCGCTGGACCCGGTGGACCCCGGCCTCGAACTGCAGGCGACTCCAGGCGTCCTCGCCCTTGATGAGGTAGGTGGCGCCGTCGAGCCCGCCCTGGTCGCTCGGGCGCTCCTCGATCGTCTCGACCCGCCACCCGCGCAGGGTCGCGTAGCGCTTGTACATCGAGGCGAGGTCGGCCGCGAAGAGGTTGGCCTCCTCCCCGCCCTCGGCGCCGCGGATCTCCATGATCACGTTGCGCCCCTCGTTGGGGTCGTGGGGCAAGAGCAGCGTCTCGAGGCGCTCCTCGAGCTCGGCGATGCGCGCGTCGGCGGCGTCGACCTCGTCGCGCCACAGCTCGCGCTCAGCCCCCTCGGACTCGGTGAGCATCTCGCGCGCGGTCACCAGGTCCTCGCGGGCCGTGCGCAGCTCGCCCCAGGTGGTGGTGACCTCGGTCAGCTCCTTGTGGCGTCGCGAGAGGTCTCGCAGGCGCACCAGGTCGTTCGCGACGTCGGGTTGGGCGAGCTCCTCTTCGACCGCGCGCAACTCGCCGCTCAGTGCGTCGAGGGTCTCGTCCAGGGAGCGCACGCCTCGACGGCGATCAGGACTTGGTTCGCGGCTTGGCCTTTTGGGCGTAGCGGCGCTGGAACCGCTCGACGCGACCACCGGTGTCGACGAGCTTCTGCTTGCCGGTGAAGAACGGGTGGCACTCGTTGCACAGCTCCACGTGCAGGTCGGACTTGGTCGAGCCGACCGTGAAGGTGTTGCCGCACGAGCAGGTGACGCTCGCCGGGCCGTAGTGCGGGTGGATGTCGGACTTCATAACGCTCCTTAGCGAACGAACAGTCTAGCGGGGCTCAGCTCGTGGGCGACGGGCCCTTGGCGATCTCGGCGAGGAACTCCTCGTTGGACCGGGTGGTCTTGAGCCGGTCGATCAACAGCTCCAGACCGGCCGCCTCGCGGCCCTCGGCCGCCAGCCCGTTGAGGACCCGGCGCAGTCGCCACACCTGGGGCAGGGCCTCGCGGCTGAAGAGGAGCTCCTCTTTACGCGTGGACGAGCCGTTCACGTCGATGGCCGGGTAGAGGCGGCGCTCGGCCAGTCGCCGGTCGAGACGCAGCTCCATGTTGCCCGTGCCCTTGAACTCCTCGAAGATGACCTCGTCCATCTTCGAACCCGTCTCGACGAGCGCGCTGGCGAGGATCGTCAAGGAGCCGCCCTCTTCGATGTTGCGCGCGGCCCCGAAGAACTTCTTGGGCGGGTAGAGCGCGCCCGAGTCGACGCCACCGGACATGATGCGCCCGGTCGCCGGGGCGGCCAGGTTGTAGGCGCGGGCCAGTCGGGTGATGCCGTCGAGGATGATGACGACGTCCTTTTGCTGCTCGACGAGCCGCTTGGCCCGCTCGATCGCGAGCTCGGCGACGTGGGTGTGCTCCTCGGCCGGCCGGTCGAAGGTGGAGGAGATGACCTCACCGTGGACCGAGCGGCGCAGGTCGGTGACCTCCTCGGGCCGCTCGTCGACCAGCAGCACCATCAGGTGCACCTCGGGGTTGTTCGCCTCGATCGACTGGGCGATCTGCTTCATGACCGTCGTCTTGCCGGCCTTGGGCGGCGAGACGATCAGACCGCGCTGGCCCTTGCCGATCGGGGCCAGCAGGTCGACGATCCGCGGGGTGAGGTCGGTCTTGCCCTCGTTGGTCTCGAGGCGCAGCTTCTCGTCGGGAAAGAGGGGCGTCAGGTCCTCGAAGCGCGGGCGCATCTTGGCGACCTCGGGGTCGAAGCCGGCCACCGTGTCCACGCGCAGCAGCGCCGGGTACTTCTCGTTCGAGGCGGCCGGACGGAAGCCGCCGACGACCGAGTCGCCCTTGCGCAGGCCGTAGCGGCGCACCATGTTTATCGAGACGTAGACGTCGTTGGGCGACGGGTGGTACCCCCGGGTGCGCAAGAAGCCGTAGCCGTCGTCGCGCAGGTCGAGCAGACCCTCCACCTCGATCAGGTCCCCGGCGTAGGGCTGGTCGGCGTTGGGCATGGCGTCGCCCCCGAAGCGCTCGCGACCGCGGTTGCGCCGGTTGCGCCGGTTGCGCGAACCGGGCTCGTTGAAGTCGCGGGGCTGGCGATCGGGCCGGTTGGGGGCGTGCGTGCGCCCGGCGCCCCCGTCCCCGTTGGCCGAGGACTCGACCGAGCCCTCGCTCGGGCGGGACTCGTTCGGGCGGGTCTCGTTCGGGCGGGTCTCGCTGGAGCGGGCGGGCGCGCCCACGCGCTCGCGGGGTGCGGGGGTCGGGTCGGCGCTGGGCGCGTCGACCTCGAACTCGCCGAGGAACGCCTCGAAGTCCTCGGGCGTGGTCACGGTGCGCCGCGAGCGCACCGCCCGGCTGGCCGGCGCGGGGGCGTCGCCCCCCATGATCGCCTCGATGAGGGCCGCCTTGGTGGCGCGCGTCGAGACGTCGACACCCTTCACCTTGGCGATCGTCTGGAGGTCCTCACGCGTCTTGGACTCGAGGTCCGCGCGCTCCGGGGAGGGCTTGACAGCCATGCATGATCCTTTCCCACCGCCGGCGAGGGTACGCCAGGGCCGAGGAGAAAAACGAGAAGTCGTCTCGGAAGAACACCGCAGTTCGGCGGAGCCGAGCGGACGACGTCCCTAGTGTAGCGGGTCAGCGAGGGGCCGCCAACACCCCTCGCTAGCCCAGCACCCCGAGCAGCGCGCCCAGCGTGGCGTCGACCACCTCGGGCGCGCGCGCGTGGACCACGGCGGTGTCGGGGTCCTTCAGCCCGTTGCCGGTGAGCACGCACACCACCGTCGAGCCGGCCGGGGCGCCGTACTTGAACAGCCCGGCCACCGACGCCGCCGAGGCCGGTTCACAGAAGATCGACTCGTGGCGCGCGACGAAGCCGTACGCCTCGAGGATCTCCTCGTCGGTGACGGCCCGAATGTCACCGAGGGACTCGTCGACGACCTCGAGGGCGCGCGCCCAGCTGGCCGGGTTGCCGATGCGAATCGCCGAGGCGATCGTCTCGGGGTTGGCCACCGGGTGGCCGAGGACGATCGGCGCGGCGCCGGCTGCCTGGAAGCCCCACATGCGCGGCAGGCTGTCGCAGCGCTGGGCCGCGTGGTACTGGGTAAAGCCCCGCCAGTAGGCGGTGATGTTGCCGGCGTTGCCCACCGGGATCGCCACCACGTCGGGCGCGCGGCCGAGCTCGTCGACCAGCTCGAACGCGGCCGTCTTCTGGCCCTCGATCCGGTCGGGGTTGATCGAGTTCACGATCGTGATGGGCAGGTGCTGGCACAGCTCTCGCGCCAGGTCGAGCGCCTGGTCGAAGTTGCCCCGGATCTGCAGCACGCGCGCGCCGTAGACCATGGCCTGGGCCAGCTTGCCCAGGGCGATCTGGCCCTCGGGGACGAGCACCACGCAGTCCATCTGGGCGCGCGCGGCGTAGGCGGCGGCCGCGGCCGAGGTGTTGCCCGTCGAGCCGCAGATCACCGTGCGCGCGCCCATCGCGCGCGCCTTGGTGATCGCCATGGTCATCCCGCGGTCCTTGAACGACCCCGTCGGGTTCATGCCGTCGAACTTGAGCCAGACCTCGGCCCCGACCCGCTCCGAGACCCGCTCGGCGTAGATCAGCGGGGTGTTGCCCTCGTAGAGGGTCACCACGTCCTCGACGCCCTCGAGGTCGAGCCACTCGGCGTAGTGGCGCAGCAGCCCCGGCCAGCCGATCACGCCGGATCCTCCAGCACCCGGATGCAGGCGCCCACCCGGTCGACGGCCGCGAGGGCGGCCAGCTCGTCGACGGTCGCGCGCACGTCGCGGTCGCGCGCGGCGTGGGTCAAGAAGGAGCGCCGGGCCTCGTCGGCGAGGCCGGACTGGTCCATCGAGCGGATCGAGACGCCGTGACGGCCGAAGACCCCGGCCACCTCCGCGAGGACCCCCGGTCGGTCGAGGACATCGACCGAGAGGTAGTAGGCGCTCGGAAGGTCACCGGCCGCCACGAGCTCGATCGTGCGGTCCCCGCTGAAGGGCGCGTCGTGGCGACCGCTCACCTTGTTGCGCGCGGCGTCGAGGACGTCGCCGAGCACGGCGGTCGCCGACGGCTCGCCGCCGGCCCCCTGGCCCAGCCACATCAATGGTCCGGCCTTGGCGCCCTCGACGAAGACGGCGTTGGTCGCCCCGCTCACCGACGCGAGCGGGTGCGCGAGGGGCACCAGGGTCGGATGGACGCGGCGCGAGACCCCGTTATCGCCCACGCGCTCGGCGACGGCCAGCAGCTTGATGACGTAGCCCCCGTGGCGGGCGAACTCGATGTCGACCGGTCGCACGCCGGTGATCCCCTCGTGGGGAACCTCCTCGCCCGCCAGGGGCGTGCCGAAGGCCAGCGACGAGAGGATCGCCACCTTCGCCGCGGCGTCGGTGCCCTCGACGTCGGCGCGGGGGTCGGCCTCGGCGTAGCCGAGCGCCTGGGCCTCGGCGAGCGCCCCGGCGTAGTCCGAGCCCTCGTGGGTCATGCGGGTCAAGATGAAGTTCGTCGTGCCGTTCACGATGCCGAGGACCCGGGCGATGCGCTCGCCCGCCAACGAGGTGCGCAGGGCGCGCAGGATCGGGATCGCCCCGCCGACGGCCGCCTCGTAGAAGAGGTCGGCGCCGTGTTCGTGGGCGAGGCGCGACAGGGCGTTGCCCTGGGCGGCCATGAGGGCCTTGTTGGCCGTCACCACCGAGACGCCGCGCTCGAGCGCGCTGCGCACGTACGTTCCGGCCGGCTCGAGGCCCCCGGCCACCTCCACGAGGACGTCGAGGTCCTTAGCGATCAGTGCGGCCACGTCGTCGGTGAGCAGGGCCGCGTCGACGCCGGGGTGGGACTTGGTGAGGTCGCGCACCGCCACGCCGACGAGCTCCAGCGGAGCCGTCGCCCCGTCGAGGAGGGCGTGCTGGCGCCCCGGGTCGCTCAGGATCCCCACGAGGGCCGCCCCGATGTTGCCCGCGCCGATCACGCCGACGCGCACGGCCCCTCGCTCCATCGTGAAAGGCTAACCCACGCCCCTTCGGGTCACTCCACCTCGAGGCGGGCGAGGTCGTCGAAGGTCTCGCGTCGCAGCATCACCCGCGCCTCGCCGTCGCGCACCATCACGACCGCCGGGCGCGGGACCCGGTTGTAGTTCGAGGCCATCGAATAGCCGTACGCGCCGGTGACGGGCGTCACCACGAGGTCGCCGCGCCCCGTGGCCACCGGCAGGAACCCCGCGTCGACCAGGACGTCGCCGCTCTCGCAGTGCTTGCCCACGATGCGCACGCGCCGCGGGCGCGTCGCGAGCGGGCGCGCGAGGTCGAACGCCTCGTAGCCCGAGCCGTAGAGGACCGGCCGGGGGTTGTCGCTCATGCCCCCGTCGACCGCGACGTAGGTGCGCACGGCCAGCTCCTTGACCACGCCGACGCGGTACAGGGTGACGGCGGCCTGGGCCACGAGCGCCCGTCCGGGTTCGGCGAGGACGCGCACCGCCGGGTCGAGCCCGACGTCGGCGGCGGCCGCCCGCACCGCGGCCGCCCACTCGGTGATCGAGGGTGCGCTCTCCCCCTCGACGTAGGGCACCCCGAGACCACCACCGACGCACAGCTCGTCGAAGTCGTCACCCCGGGTGAACTCGACGAGGGTTCGCACCGACTCCTCGAAGGCGCGCGTCTCGAAGATCTGCGAGCCGATGTGCGCGTGGACTCCGCGCACGCGCACCCCCGCCAGGGCGCCCAGGCGCTCGATGGCGCGCCGGGCCGCGCCCGAGGCGACCGAGAAGCCGAACTTCGTGTCCTCTTGACCGGTGCGCACGTACTCGTGGGTGTGGGCCTCGACCCCCGGGGTGACGCGCACCAGGACGTCGAGGGAGCGGCCCGCCACCAGGCGGTCGAGCGCCTCGATCTCCTCGGCGTTGTCGACGACGACTCGGTGCACGCCCACCTCGAGCGCCCGGGCGAGCTCGTCGTCGGACTTGTTGTTGCCGTGCAGGATCACCCGGTCGGCCGGGACCCCGGCCCGCAGGACGAGGTCGAGCTCGCCGCCGGTCGCCACGTCGACGCACAGCCCCGACTCGTGAGCGAGCCGCGCGACGGCCCCGCACAGGAAGGACTTGGAGGCGAAGGCCACGCCGTCGTCGAAGGCGGCGGCCGCCTCCTCGCACCGGTGGCGCAAGGTGGCCTCGTCGTAGACGAACAGCGGGGTCGAGTACCGCTCAGCCAGCTCGGCGAGGTCGACCCCGCCGATCGACACGCCGTCCTCGCGCACCTCGGCCGTGTCGGGCAGGAGCGAGAGCGGGACGGGTCCGGTTCCCATATATCGACCTTAC
This sequence comes from Actinomycetes bacterium, assembly GCA_021802025.1. Lineage (GTDB taxonomy): Bacteria > Actinomycetota > Acidimicrobiia > Acidimicrobiales > RAAP-2 > RAAP-2. The sequence goes on along the minus strand of JAKABC010000090.1, from coordinate 395 downwards.
GAGAAGCCACCTCGCCCGAGCCGCGATCGAGCCGGTCCGGTAGTCTTGTCGCACCGCCCCCGTAGCTCAGCGGATAGAGCATTGGCCTCCGGAGCCATGTGCGCAGGTTCGAGTCCTGCCGGGGGCACCGCCGGGCCGCGAATCGTCGAGCTCGAGCTCGCGGGTCTCGTGCGTGCGTCGAGTCGCACCTTCCCTCGGCACCGAGGAGCCCGGCCGTCACGTCGAAAGCCCCGATCGGGATGCCCATCTCGGCGGAGTAGCCGTCACGGGTCGACGTTGCCACGCGTGGCCAGCCCAACAGTCTGCAATAGGGCGGGTCCTCCATCCTCCCAGGCGGCCTGCTTGCAATCTATGTAGAAATCTGTATAGTTTTACCTATGGCCTCTCCTGAGAGT
>JAKABC010000089.1 GCA_021802025.1 Actinomycetes bacterium | reverse complement strand
CTCGGCCTGGCTGAAGCTCCACTACCCGGCGGCCTTCCTCGCCTCGCTCTTGAACGCCCAGCCGATGGGCTTCTGGTCGCCCCAGAGCCTCGTGGCCGACGCCCGCCGCCACGGGGTCACGGTCGCTCGGCCCGACGTGGGGCGCTCGGGCGCGCTCGCCACCGTGGAGGGCGACCCGGCCGCACCGGTCGTGCGCCTGGGACTCGCGAGCGTGCGCGCCCTCGGGACCGAGGCGGCCGAGCGGGTCGCGCGCGGCGCGCCCTACCGGGACGTCGCCGATCTCGCCCGGCGCGCCGGGCTCTCGGCGGCCGCCCTCGAGGCGCTGGCCGCGGCCGGGGCGCTCGACTCGATGGGCGGGGATCGGCGCGCCCTCGCCTGGTCGGCCGGCGCGGCCAGCCAGTCCCGCCCCGACCGGCTCGAGGGTGTCGTCACGGGACTCGTCGCGCCGCGCCTCACGCCGGCGAGCGACCTAGAGCGGGTGGCCGACGACCTGTGGGCGATGGGGCTCACGACCGAGGCGACCGCGCTCGAACTCGTGCGCCCCGCCCTCGACGCGCGCGGGGTGGCCCGCGCGGCGACCCTCGCCGCGGTCGAGGGCTCCCGGGTGAGCGTGGCGGGGGTCGTGACGCACCGCCAGCGGCCCGAGACCGCGAACGGCGCCGTCTTTGTCAACCTCGAGGACGAGACCGGTCACGTGAACGTCGTCTTCTCGCGCGGGGCGTGGGCCCGGTGGCGGACGGTGGCCGATCGCGCGCCCGCCCTGGTGGTGCGCGGGACCCTCGAGCGGGGCCAGGGGACGCTCGCCCTCTCGGCCGAGCACGTCGAGGCGCTCGCGCTGGGCGCGACGACGCCCTCGCGCGACTGGCACTGACCCGGCGCCCCGATGCGCGACCCGCCCCGAGCATCGGGGCGCACTGTCGGGAGTGGGCGAGCGAGCGCTCGATGAGCAAGTTCGCGCGATCACCCACGGGACCCGACGGTGAGCGGGCCCCCGTCGTCTAACGACGCAAGAAGATCGCACCCCGCGCCGGCCGTTGCCGGCGACGGACCGCGAACGGCGCTCGACCCGACGAGGCGTTCAGGCGGAGAAGGCCGTCGCTGGTCGCTCGCCGGCCTCGATCTCCTCGACGACGAGCCGCTGGGCGAGGGGGAGGTCGTCGGCGTGGGTCACCCCGATGCAGCGCGACTCGGTCAGCATCACGTCGAAGCGCAGCGGCGTGCGGTGCAGGATCTGGCCGACGAAGGTCGAGAGCTGGATCTCCTTCTCGCTCGCGAAGTCGTGGGCCTCGACGGCGGCGCGCATCAGCGGCAGGATCGAGGGCTGGAAGCCCCAGAGGTTCATCGAGACGATCGTCTGGGGGTGGAGCACGTGGGGCTCCAGTCCGTCGTCGGCCTCGTAGCCGCGCAGGGTGGCGTGGACGTTGCGACGCTCGACGATCTCGGTGAGGTGTCCGTTCACCACCGTGCACGTGCCGCGCGAGACCGGCAGCTCGCCAACGAGGGCCCGCTCGAGCCGGAAGCCGACCAGGCCGTTGTTGGACGAGGACATTAGATGGCGACCCAGGCGCATGAAGGACTCGCGCCCGTAGAGGTCGTCGGCGTTGGAGACGCCAAAGGGCCTCGAGGTGTCGAGGGCCGGCTCGGCCGCCAGCACCGCGTCGACCGTGCCGCGCAGCTGGTGCTGGTGGGTGAAGCTGACGGTGCGGCCCTTGGGCCAGTGGGCGGCGACGTGGGCCTCGATCTCGGGGCCGGTCTCGGGGTTGACGACGATCACGATGTCCTCGAAGCCCGCGGCGTAGGCGTCCGAAGCCAGCAGGTCGATCACGCCCTCGCCGTTGGGGCCCACCGGGGCGATCTGCTTGAGCCCGCCGTAGCGACGGGCCCGGCCGGCCGCCAGGATGACCAGCGAGGGGCCCTTCACCGCGACCACCGCACCACGGCCGAGGCCCAGGTCATCCCGGCCCCGAAGCCGGTCAGCAGGGCGTAGTCGCCCTTGTGGATCCGGTCGTTCGCCCGCGCGTCGGCGACCGCGAGGGGGATCGAGGCGCTCGAGGTGTTGCCGTAGCGGTCGAGGACGACGACGGCCCGGTCCATCTCCACCTCGAGGCGCTGGCAGGCGGCCTGGATGATCCGGATGTTCGCCTGGTGGGGCACGACGAGGCTGAGCTCGTCGGCCGTGATCCCGGCCGCGGCCAGGGCCTTCTCCGCGGAGTCGACGACGACGCGCACGGCCCGGCGGAAGACCTCCTTGCCGTCCATCTGGATGAAGCCGCCGTGCTCGCAGGTGAGCAGGTCGGCGTCGGCGCCCTCGGCCCCGAGGTAGAACGAGAGGAGGTCGTTCTCGGTGGGGTCGTACTCGAGCACCGCGGCGCCGGCCCCGTCGGCGAGCAGGACCGCGATGTTGCGGTCGTTCCAGTCGGTCCAGCGCGAGAGGTTCTCCGCGCCCATCACCAGGACCCGCTTGGTGCCCGTCTCGAGCAGTCCGTAGGCGGTTCGCACGGCGTACATGAAGCCGCTGCAGGCGGCGTTGAGGTCCATCGCCGGGCAGCTCAATCCGAGGTCGTGGGCGATGAGGGTCGCCGTGGCCGGGGTGATGCGGTCGGGCGTCGTGGTGGCCAGGATCAAGAAGTCGATGTCGCCGGGCTCGATCCCGGCGTCGGCCATGGCCCGACGCCCGGCCTCGGCGCCCAGGGTGCGGGCGCTGCCGCCGACGCGACGCTCCTTGATGCCGGTGCGCTCGGTGATCCACTGGTCGGAGGTGTCCAGGGTCAAGGAGAGCTCGTCGTTGGTGACCACCCGATCGGGCACCGCCGTGCCCCAGCCGATGAAGCGCGCGCCCATGGAGTCCTCCCGCCGTGCCTGGTGGCCCCAGTCTAGGAGCGGGTCGGCTCAGGCCCCGGGTGCGTCGAGGACCTGCAGCGTGCATCGAGCCACGCTGATCAGGCGATCCGCGTCGTCGCGCAGCTCGATCCCCCACACGTGGACCCGCCGACCCTTGCGGATGGGGGTGGCCGTGGCGGTGAGGACGCCCTCGCTCATCGCGCGCAGGTGCGAGCAGTTGAGCTCGGTGCCCACCACGGTGTGACCGGGCCCCACGCTGAGGGCCCCGCCCACGGATGCGGCCCCCTCGGCGAGCAGGGCCGAGACGCCCCCGTGCAAGACCCCGTAGGGCTGGTGGACCCGCTCGTCGACGGTGACGCGCAGCACGACCCGCTCAGGGTTGGCGACGACGAGCTCGACGCCGAGGACGTCGTTGACCGTGGGCCGCGCGGGGATCCGCGCCGACCAGTCCTCGTGGTCCGAGCCCGAGCTCGGGGTGGGGTGTTCGCTCACGGGCCGCAGTCTAGGGAGCCGATAGCCTCGAGCCGTGTCCCGCGCCGTCGACCTAAGAAGCGACACCGTCACCCAGCCCACCGCGGCGATGCGCGAGGCGATGGCCGGCGCCGTGGTCGGTGACGACGGCTACGGGGAGGACCCGACCGTCGCGGCTCTCGAGGCCCGCTTCGCCACCCTGACCGGCAAGGAGGCCGCCCTCTTCGTGCCCTCGGGCGTGATGGGCAACCAGATCGCCCTGAGAGTGCTGTGCGCCCCGGGCGACGTCGTCGTGTGCGGGGCCCACCAGCACGTCATCGGTTTCGAGATGGGCGCGGCCGCGCGCAACGCCGGGGTCCAGTTCTGGACGGTGGACGATAGCGCCGGGCTCGTCGACCTCGAGGCGGTCGACGAGGCGCTCGCCGCCGAGGCCGACCACCAGGTGGCGGTGCGCGCGATCGCGGTCGAGAACACCCACATGTACGCCGGGGGCGTGCCCTGGTCCTCGGCCGACCTGGCCGAGCTGGCCGCCCGGGCCGGGCCGCGGCCCCTCCACCTCGACGGCGCCCGACTCTTCAACGCCGTCGTCGCCACCGGGGAGAGCGCGGCCGCGCTGTGTGCGCCGGCGACGACGGTCATGGCCTGTCTCTCCAAGGGGCTCTGCGCGCCGGTCGGCTCGCTGCTCGCCGGGCCGCGCGAGCTCATGGAGCGGGCCCGGATCGAGCGCAAGCGCTTCGGGGGCGCGCTACGCCAGGCGGGGTTCCTCGCCGCGGCCGGGCTCGTGGCGCTCGACACGATGGTCGAGCGGCTGGCCGAGGACCACCGCCGGGCCCGGCGCCTGGCCGAGGCGTTCGCCGAGGCCCTGCCCGAGGCCGGCTACGACCCGGCGACGTGCCGGACCAACATCGTCTCGTTCGACCACCCCGAGGCCCGGCGCATCGTCGCCGAGCTCGCCGCGGCCGGCGTGCTCGGAGGGACGGTCGGGCCACGCCGGGCCCGCTTCGTGACCCACCACGACGTCGACGACGACGGCCTCGAGCGGGCCGTCGCGGCGGTCGCCCGGCTCCGGGTCTGATCACCCGCTCGTCACCGACGCGCCCCTGAGGGGACGGGGGGACGACGGGTAGCCTGTCACCGGGCTATGACCGCTATCCGCCACCTCTCTTCGATCCTCCACCGCCCGATCTTCGACCCGGACGGCGAGAGGATCGGTCGCGTCCAGGACCTCGTCGCGCGCCTGGGCGACGACCCGCACCCCCCGATCGTCGGGGCGGTCATCCGCATCGAGGGCCGGGACCTCTTCGTCCCGGTGCGCAAGATCGGGGGCCTCGCCGAGGGGCGGGTGACCTTCGAGGGGCGCCGGGTCGACCTGCGCCGCTTCGAGCGCCGCCCCGGCGAGCTGCTGCTGGCCGAGGACCTACTGGCCCGCCACCTCATCAACCTGGTGCGCGGGCGGCTCATCATCGCCAACGAGATCGAGATCGCCGAGGTGGACGGGCGCTGGGAGGTCGTCGGCGTCGACCCGAGTCCCCGGTCGTTCCTGCGTCGGCTCGTCGGGCGCAGCTCGGCCGGCGCGGCGCGCAGTGACTCGATCGTCGACTTCGCCTCGATCGAGCCCTTCGTGAGCCACGTGCCCACGGCCCGGCTGCGCATCCCGTACCGCAAGCTGGCCCGCCTCCACCCGGCCCAGATCGCCGACCTCGTCGAGCAGGCGAGCCACGAAGAGGGCGAGGAGATCATCGAGGCGGTCGGCCTCGACCGCGAGCTCGAGGCCGACGTCTTCGAAGAGCTCGACACGCCCCACCAGCTCGAGTTCCTCGAGGGCCGCTCCGACGCCGAGGCCGCGCGCCTGCTCGCGCGCATGGAGCCCGACAACGCGGCCGACCTGATCACCGAGGTCGACCAGGAGCGGCGCCTGCCCATCTTGGAGAAGCTGCCGCCCGAGCAGCAGTCCAAGGTCCGCCGACTCCTCTCCTACAACGCCGACACGGCCGGCGGGCTGATGAACACGGACTTCGTCTCGGTGCCGGCGACGGCCACCGTCGCTGTGGCCCTGGACGCCGTGCGCGACTCGAGCGCGCCCGCGGCGAGCGTGCAGGCCGTCTTCGTCGTCGACGAGGGCGGCCAGCCCCTGGGCGCCGCGGCCATCGGGTCGCTGGTGCGGGCCCGGCCCGACGACCTGGCCCTGGCCGCGGCGCGCAGCCCCCTGGCCCACGTCCACCCCCACTGGGACGTCCTGCGCGTGGCGCGCAAGATGAGCGACTTCAACCTCACGGTGCTGCCGGTGCTCGACGACGAGCACCAGCGCATGGTCGGCGTCGTCACCGTCGACGACCTCCTCGAGGAGCTCCTGCCCCAGGGCTGGCGCGCCGACTTCGGCCCGAGCGCGGCGGAGGAGTGACCGTGGTCACCGCGCGCGCTCTCGTTCTAAGGGGGTCTCTCTGAAACCCCCGAGTACCGCCCCCGGGGCGGACCCGACCCATAGGCGACCCATCGCACGAGCCCGGCCCCGCTAGGCCTCCGCGTGGTCGCCCCGACCACGCCAGGAGGTGAGATGCCACGCGAGCCGACGACCGAGAACCAGATAACCGGCGCCTTCGGGACCATCCGCGCCCACGACGAGTCGCCCCGCCAGGGGCTGCGCGCGCGCCTGCTCACCCTGGTGGCGATCCTCGGGCCGGGGCTCATCGTCATGGTCGGCGACAACGACGCCGGCGGGGTGTCGACCTACGCCCAGGCCGGCCAGAACTACGGCTACACCCTGCTCTGGACCCTGCCGCTGTTGATCCCGGTGCTGGTGGTGATCCAAGAGATGGTGGCCCGTCTGGGCGCGGTGACCGGCGTCGGCCACGGGCGCCTGATCCGAGAGCGCTTCGGGCGCTTCTGGGGCAACACCTCGATCTTCTCGATCCTCGCGCTCAACTTCCTCATCATCGTCACCGAGTTCATCGGCATCTCGCTGTCGATGGAGTACCTGGGGGTCCGTCCGCTCGTCTCGGTGCCGATCGCCGTGGTCGTGCTCTTCGCGGTCACCGCGACGGGCTCGTTCCGCCGCTGGGAGCGCTTCATGATGCTCTTCATCGCGGTCAACTTCGTGATCGTCCCCCTGGCGGTCGTGGCCCACCCGCTGTGGGGGTCGGTCCTGCACCACGCGGTCGTGCCCTCGATACGCGGGGGGGCCAGCTCGTCGGCGGTGCTGCTCATCATCTCGATCATCGGCACCACGGTCGCCCCCTGGCAGCTCTTCTTCCAGGAGTCGAACATCGTCGACAAGCGGATCTCGCCGCGGTGGCTCAACTACGAGCGGGTCGACACCATCGTGGGGGCGTTCGTCGTGGTGATCGTCGCCGGGGTCATCGTCGCGGCGACCGCGGCCGGGCTGGCCGGCCACGGCGGGACCAACGCCTACACCAGCGCCCTCGGGGTGGCGCAGGGGCTGCGCCGCTTCGTCGGCCCGACGGCCGGCGCGCTGTACGCGATCTTGCTGCTCAACAGCTCGGTCATCGGCGCGGCCGTGGTGACCCTCGCGAGCTCCTACGCCATCGGCGACCTCTCCTCGACCCACCAGGGGCTCAACGCCCGCTTCTCCGAGGCCAAGGGGTTCTACGGGGGCTACGCGGCCCTGCTCGTGGTGGCGGGGCTGGTCGCCGTCTTGCCGGGCGCGCCGCTCGGGACGATCACGCTCGCGGTCCAGGCGCTGTGCGGGCTCATGCTGCCCTACACGACGATCATCGTGCTGCTGCTCAGCAACGACGTCGCGCTCATGGGCCCGTGGAAGAACGGCCGGTGGCTCAACGCGCTCGCGGTCGTGATGATCGTCGCGCTCGTGGTGCTGTCACTCGACCTCATGATCTCCACCCTCTTCACGACGGTGCCGGTGCTGCGCCTGCTCGAGGTGCTCTCGGTGGTGGGGGGGCTGGGGCTCGTCGTCGGCCTGCCGATCGGTCTTCGGCGCATGCAGCCCCCACCGGTGGTGGCCGACCGGCGCGAGTGGCGCACGCCGCGGCTCACGCTGCTCGAGCCGATGCCGCCGTCGCGCTGGCGGACCTGGCTGATGCGCTCCCAGGCGGCCTTCCTGGCCGTGGCGGGG
>JAKABC010000088.1 GCA_021802025.1 Actinomycetes bacterium | reverse complement strand
GCTTGGCCGCAGCCTTCTTGGCCGGGGCCTTCTTCGCCGCAGCCTTCTTCTTGGCCGGGGCCTTCTTCGCCGCAGCCTTCTTGGCCGGGCGCTTGGCCGCAGCCTTCTTGGCCGGGGCCTTCTTCTTAGCGGCAGGTGCCACTTTCCCTCCTTGGGACTCAACGTTGAATCAACTTGGGACCACCGCTCACCACTGTGGTGAACCGTCGGGTACCGCCTTGATTGACGTGAACTCGCACATGTGCGATCCGGCCTCTCGGCCGTACCGCGACTGTCCGCAGTGCACGGCCCCGTGACGCAGGAGCGACGCTCGTCGTCATGGACGACTCACGCCATTCGGCCCCCTCCGCCAAAGGACAATGAAAAGTTCACTCGGTACCAGAGGGCATGTCAAGCATTTCGAACCACTTTCCGACCGATGGGTGCGTGGTCGAACTCGACGGTGTCTACCTCGGTCGCGGTGCGCGCGGTGCGGCGACGAGTGGAGCGCAGCGATCGACACTCGTACTCGGGCCCACCCGCAGCGGCAAGACGAGCTCGATCATCATCCCGAATCTCCTGATGACCACCGACGCGTGCGTCGTCACCTCGACCAAGGACGACGTCGTCACGACGATGGCGCGTGCACGTCGTGACGTCGCGACCCTCCTCTTCGATCCCTCGGGAACCGTCGCCACACCCGAGGGCGTGACCCGCGTCGGCTACTCGCCGTTGCGCCAAGCCCGACGCTGGGACGGCGCGGTGCTCGCCGCGCGCACGCTGCTCGACGTCGCTCGACGCAACGTCGAGCGCGCCGAGGACCACTGGAGCGAGCGGGCGTCGGCCCTCCTCGCGCCGCTCCTGCACGCCGCGGCCCTGGGTGGTGAGTCGCTGAGCGAGCTCGCGAACCGCGTCGACGAGCGCCGGGTCGACGAGCTCGGCGACGTCCTCGTCACCCACTACGGTGAGCGACACGCCTCAGTCGCGACCCTGCGCGGCGTGCTCGCCACCGAGGAGCGCGAGCGCTCGAGCATCTGGTCGACCGCCGCCGGCCTGTTCGCGGGACTGCGCACCGACGCCGCCCGGGCCGCGTCGCTCGAGCCCCCGGTCGACCTCGACGCGTTCCTCTCCGGGGGTCACCACCTCCACGTGGTCTCGCCCAGCCGCCACCAGGCCGTGGCCACGCCCCTCGTGGTGGGACTCATCGACGAGGTCGTCCACGCCACCTACGAGCGCCAGCGCCAGGGCGCCCGGCTCCTGCTGGCCCTCGACGAGCTCGCGAACGTGGCGCCCCTGCCCCGGCTCTCCTCGATCGTCTCGGAGGGCGGCGGCCAGGGGGTCGTGACCCTGGCCTGTCTCCAGGACCTCAGCCAGGCCCGCGCGCGCTGGGGCGCGAGCGCCGACGGACTCCTCTCGCTCTTCCCCTCGACCCTGGTCCTGGGGGGCATCGCCGACCGCGCGACGCTCGAGGCGATCGAGCGAATCGGGGGGCGAGAGTACGTGGCGGTCCCCACGGTGCACCGCGACCACCGGGGCCGGGCCCGCAGCCTCTCGAGCGGGTGGGCGGAGCGATCCCGGGTCACCGCGAGCGACGTCGCGCGGGGTCGTCCGGGCCACGCCCTCGCGCTCTCGGCGACCAACGACCTGCGCTGGGTCGCCCTCACGCCGTACTACGCCGACCCGGGACTCGCCCGTTACCGGGAGCGCTCGCGGACCCGCTCGAGGGACCTCGAACGCTGAGCCCACCCCTCGATCGCCGTTGGCTCGAGGGGGCGCGCGCCGCGCTCGAGCACGCGCTCGAGCATCCGGGCCCGGGGCACGCCCACGGTCACCTCGTGGACCCCGCGGCCTGCGCGCAGTTCGGGGTAGAGCACGTCGATCGCCGTGAGCGTGTCGCGCGCGTCCTGGCCGAACACTGCGGCGTCGGCCCACGCCGCCACGACGTGGCGCCGGGCCACGTCCAGGCGTCCCTCGAAGGCGCCCGCGAAACGGTGCTCGTCGAGCGTCGTGCGATGGCGGGTCGGGGTAGGGACCGCCCCGACGAGCACGACGCCGCGTCGCTCGGCCCGCCAGAGCTCGGCGACGTCGTGACGCTCCCAGTGGGTCTTCTCCCCGCGCGTCGCGTGGCGCCCGGGCCAGAGCGCCCGGTAACCCTCGTCGAGGCCGGCCACGTGCTCGACCCCGCCGAAGGATCGCCACACCTCGTAGCCCGCGCGGCGCGCCACCTCGTGGCGCAACGTCGCGCGGTAGAGGGCGTCGGCGGCCGGCGCGTGGGCGACGAGCGCCCGCGCGTCGAGCACGACGTCGGCCCCCTCGGGCCGGGCGCCGACGAGGACGTGGTCGTGCAGGTGGGGCTCGGCGTGGCGGTTGACCCCGTGGGTGAAGGCGACCACCGACGCCCAGCGAGCCCCGCGCGAGCGCGTCTCACCTCCGGCCCGCTCGCGTACCACGACCGCGCGGTCCTCTAGGTAGGTGAGCGCCGCTCCCACCGCGTCCCGGTGCGCGCCGACCACGGCGCCCGCCCTCTCCTCGTCGAGGGCGAGGAGGACCGACACGGCCCGGGGTGCCGCGATCACCAGGTCGTAGCCGACCACGCGGGCCCGCTGGGTGCTCGCGAGCACGCCCGCCACCACCGCGGGGTCCGTCGGGTCTCCCCGGCCCCGAGGCCACCAGCCCGGACCACCCTCGCGGACGCCGTCGAGCTCACGCGCCGCGTCGTGGGTGAAGTAGGTGACGTCGAGGCTGCGGCGCGCGAGAACACGGATCATCGGGCCCTCCCGGGCCCAACGGTCGCCTAGAGCGTGGCGGCGATGCGCCGGGCGAGCGCCCGCCCGGCGTCGCGCAGCTCCGCCGAGGCGACGCCGGCGCCGGGACCCGCCTGCACCATCAGCCGGTCCAGGGTCTCGGGGTCACCCACCCGGAAGGCCACCGCGTGGCGCCCGTCCTCCAGGGCCAGCCACCGCGCGCCGGGCAGGGGTTCGAACAGCCAGCGCTGCTCGGCCTCGACGACGACGACCACGTGGTGGCCCTCCTCGCCCACGGCGGTCAGCCAGTCCGCCACCGGGTCGATCGGGCGCGCGGCGGTGGCCGGCGAGGTCGCGAGGATCGCGTTGATGCGGTCCACCCGGAAGGTCCGCCAGCCCTCCCGGGACGTGCAGTAGGCCCGGACGTAGGCGTGGCCGTTGAGGACCCGGATCTCGCGGGGCTCGATCGCGCGGACCGACACCTCGCCGGAGGCGGCGCTCAGGTACTCGATCTTGATCTGGGCGTGGTCCACCACGGCTCGCTCGACGTCGCCGACCAGCTTCTCGGTCGCCGACTCGACCTGCACCGGCGCGGCGACGGCAGCCTCGATCTTCGCGATGGCCGAATGTACCGACGGCTCGTCGTAGACCCGAGCCGCCTCGCGCAGCGCGATGTTGAGCTCGTAGAGGTCCCGCCACATCAGCGGCGAGGGCTCGGGCGCCCCGTGGGGCAGGTCGGAGAAGTCGGCGCGGTAGAGGGAGTCGTCGTTCTCCTCGTCATCCCAGTCGTCACACTCTTTGAGGACGTGAGCGGGGAAGGTGTCGGTGCCGTCGGTGGAGTCGACGAGCGGCTCCATGGTCACGAGGCGGTCCATGATCAGTCGGACGTGGGCCGGCGCGAGGCCGAAGCGTCGGGCCAGCTCCGACACCCGCAGACCGTCCTCACTGGCGTAGACCGCGTGCAAGAGCTGGAGGGTCTGGCCGAGGACGTCCTGGCCGCCGCCACCGTCGAATCGCCCGGGCTCGATCGAGGGGACCGACGCGCGGCTCACCCCCTCGAGCCACTGGGCGAGCTCGGTCCGCAGGGACTTGGGCGAGCGCAGGCGGACCCGGTCCGCGCCCTCCAGGACGAAGCGCAGGGCGCTGCGTGGTCCGTCGAAGTCGAGGGCCACGTCCACGACCCCGTCGTCGTGGCGATCCAGCTCGGCCACCGAGTACTGGCGGGCCAGCAGTTCGGCGTAGGCCTCGTTGGTGGCGACGACCACCCGCAGCGGCTTGGGGGGGCGGGCGAACTCGGGCCGCCACGCGCGCGCCAGCTCGAGCGTCTCTTCGTCGACCTCGAAGGTGTCGCCCAGCACGACCGGCATCGAGGTGATGCGATTGAGCCGATAGCCCTTGATCTCGGTCGCGTCCTGGACCCGGGCCACCAAGTAGCCCACGCCGCGGAACACGTCGAGCACGAGCGGCTCGACGCGCCGGGTCTTATTGGTCGAGGAGAGGTAGTCGAAGGCGAGGGCTCGACGGAGGTGGAGCGCGCGCAGGATGGGCGTCAGGTAGGGCGACACCTCGCGACCGCCATCGGGCGACGGGCCGTCGCTGAAGAGGGAGAAGACCCCGCGCCGCCCGACCCCGCACAGCGTGAGGGCGAGGCGCACGACGCGCTCCTCGTCCGGGGTGAAGGCGATCGCCGGCGCGTAGGCGCTGGCCGGGTCTATCCGGTAACCGACCGACCCGTCGGGCATGGCCACCGTCTCGATCTCGAAGCCGAGGTCGCGGATTCGGGCCTTGTCGCGCTCGAACTTCTGGCGTACCGCGACGTCGCTGCCCTCGTACGCGCGCACCTTGCGCGGCCCCTTCGCCGAGGACGGGAACTCGTCGACGGTCAGCTCCCGGACGATCTGCTCTTGGGTGAGGGGCCCGTGCTGCCAGGCGCGCTGGAGTAACAAGACGAGGGCGACGAGCCTCTCGCGACTCTGCTCGACGCCCGCGCGGATGGCGGTCTCCTTGGCGGTCACGGATGGAGGGTACTCGCCCGGGCCCGACGGCGGCCTAGGCGCCGTTAGCCCCGTCGCCGCTCTCGTCGCGGCGCCACGTGCCCGAGCGGCCGCCGGACTTCTCCCACAGCGCGATCTGCTCGATCGACATCGTCCGGTCGGTGGACTTGCACATGTCGTAGATGGTTAGGGCGGCCACCGTGGCGGCGGTCAATGCCTCCATCTCCACCCCCGTGCGGTCGATGGTATCGACCGCCGCCTCGACCTCGATGTGCGAGTCGGCGATGGTGAAGTTGACGTGGACGTTGCCGACCAGGACGGGGTGGGCCATAGGCAGGAGCGACGCGGCGTGCTTGGCCGCCTGGATCCCCGCGACGCGCGCGGTGGCCAGGACGTCGCCCTTGTTGAGGGTGTTGGCCGCCACCGCCTCGGTCGTCGAGGGCAGCATCGTCACCCGACAGCGGGCCAGGGCGCGCCGCGCGCTGATCTCGCTCGGACCGATCTCCCGCCCGAAGGCCCCACCCCCGCCGGGTCGGCGCAGCTGGCGGAAGTCGTCCACCGCGCCATGCTACCCACGGTCGTTTACCCGACCGCGACCGGTACACTGCTCACGTCGACGTGACCTGAGGTCCCATGCCCACCTACGAGTACGAGTGCCAGAGCTGTCACGAACGCCACGAGGCCGTCCAGCGCTTCAGCGACGCCCCCCTGAGCGACTGCCCGCGCTGCGGGGGCCCGCTGCGCCGGGTCTTCTCCTCGGTCGGGATCGTCTTTAAGGGCAGCGGGTTCTACAAGACCGACAGCCGCCCGTCGGGCGCCACCCCCGCGAGCCCGACGACCCCGACCCCCGCCACCCCGTCGGCGACCCCCGCAACGCCCGCGACCCCCGCGACCCCCGCGACCACGGCGACCCCCGCCGCCGGTGCGGCGGCCGCCGACTGACCCCTCGGCCCATCCCTACCCGCCGGTAGGCTGGACGTCGATGATCCTGCCGTCCATCGAGAGCCCGGCCGACCTGCGGGCGCTCTCCTACGAGCAGCTCGATCAGCTGAGTCGCGAGATCCGAGACTTCATCATCACCTCGGTCACCAAGACCGGCGGACACCTGGGGTCGAACCTCGGGGTGGTGGAGCTCACCCTCGCCCTGCACCGGGTCTTCGAGTCGCCCCAGGACGTCCTGCTCTGGGACACCGGCCACCAGGCCTACGTCCACAAACTCCTGACGGGACGGCGCTACGGGTTCAAGGCGCTGCGCCAGCGCGGCGGCCTCTCGGGCTACCCCAACCGCGCCGAGAGCCAGCACGACTGGATCGAGTCGTCCCACGCCTCAACGGCGCTCTCCTACGCCCACGGGCTGTCGGTGGCCCTGGAGCGGCGCCGCGAGCTGGCCGGCCGGGGCGGTCGGCGCCACGTGGTGGCCGTCGTCGGCGACGGCTCGCTCACCGGGGGCATGGCCTACGAGGCCCTCAACAACCTCGGTCACTCCAACCAACGCGTCGTCATCGTCCTCAACGACAACGGCCGCAGCTACGCCCCGACCGTCTCTAAGCTCTCGGAGTCGCTCACGGCGCTGCGCCTCAACCGGACCTACCTCAGCGTGCGCAGCGGCGTGCGCCGCCTCGTGCCGCGTCTTCCGCGCCTCGGCAAGGCCGCCTACCGGGGCATCGACAGTGTCACGACGGCCGTGCGCGAGATGGTCACGCCCCACACCTTCTTCGAGACCCTCGGCGTGCGCTACGTCGGTCCGATCGACGGACACAACATCGAGGCCCTCGAGCACGCCCTGACGAGCGCGTCGCAGTGGGACGGGCCGATCGTCGTGCACGTGCTCACCCAGAAGGGCCGCGGCTACGGCCCGGCCGTCAGCGACGACCTGCGCATGCACGACTACAAGCTCCCCCCACGCGTCGACGACGACGTCGTCGCCGCGCCGTCGTTCAGCCAGGCCTTCTCCGAGGCGCTCCTCGCCGCGGCGGCCGAGGACGATCGGGTCGTCGCGCTCACGGCCGCGATGGCCGGCCCGACGGGCCTGTTGGACTTCGAGACGAAGTACCCCGATCGCTTCTTCGACGTCGGGATCGCCGAGCAGCACATGGTCACCGCCGCGGCCGGGATGGCCATGGGCGGGCTCAAGCCGGTCGTCGCCGTCTACTCCACGTTCTTCTCCCGGGCGTTCGACCAGGCCCACCTGGACGTCGGACTCTTGGACCTCCCGGTGGTCTTCGTCTTCGACCGCTCCGGGATCACCGGGGACGACGGCCCGAGCCACCACGGCCTGCTCGACATCGCCCTGTGCCTGGCCATCCCCAACATGACGGTCTTCGCGCCCTCCTCGGCGGCCGAGGTCGAGGTGATGCTGCGCACCGCCCTGTCGCTCTCGGCCCCGGCGGCGATCCGCTACCCCAAGACGTTGCCGCGACCCTTCGACGGCCGCGTCGGCGAGGGGCTCGCGGCGCGTCGGGTCCGCAAAGGCGACGGGTCGCTCTGCGTGCTGGCCCTGGGCAAGATGGCCCCGGCGGCCCACGCCGCGCTCGAGCTCATGGGGGCCGACGCCGAGCGCGTGACCCTCTACGACGTACGGGTCTTGCCCCCGGACCCGGCGATGATCGACGACGCCGTCACCCACACGCGCATCATCACGGTCGAAGACGGCACCCGCCACGGCGGGGCCGGCACGTTGATGGTCTCGGCGGTGCGCGGCCGGGCCCAGG
>JAKABC010000087.1 GCA_021802025.1 Actinomycetes bacterium | reverse complement strand
TCTCGTAGAGGAGCAGATCGCGCTGGGAACGCACCGACAGGTACTCCCCGCTACCCATCGAGAAAGCCCCGGCCACGAGGCCCGCGAGGCCCGCGAGGCGCACGACGTCGTGACCGGGGTTGGCGCCGGCGAAACCCAGGATCAACGAGACGTTGGTGACCAGGCCGTCGGCCAGCCCGAAGAGCGCGGCTCGGAAGCCCCCGTTGGCGACCTGACGGTGGTGGGGCTCCACGAAGGACACGCGACGAGTCTAGGGACCCGGGCCGACCCCACCCGACCGGTAGTCTGGCCCCGACATGGCCGCGACGACCATCCCCCTCGACGAACTGGCGGCCCACGTCGGCGAGCACCTCGGCTTCAGCGACTACCGCAGCGTCACCCAAGAACAGGTGGATCGCTTCGCCGACGCCACGGGCGACCACCAGTGGATCCACGTCGACCCCGAGCGCGCCGCGGCCGGACCCTTCGGTGGCACGATCGCCCACGGCTACCTCACCCTCTCGCTCATCCCGGTGCTGGTCGGGTCGCTGCTGCGCGTCAGTGGCGTCTCGATGGGGGTCAACTACGGGTCGAATCGCGTGCGCTTCGTCTCCCCGGTGCGCGTGGGCAGCGACGTGCGCGCCGGGGCCACCGTGACCTCGGTCGAGGAGGTGCCCGGCGGCGTCCAGGTCGCCCTCGAGGTGACCGTGGAGGTACGCGGCCAGGAGAAGCCGGCCTGCGTCGCCCAGACCCTGACCCGCTTCTACCGCTGACGTGACGATCCTGCCCGAGGGCGACGCCAAGACCCGCCAGGTGCGCTCGATGTTCGACGCCATCGCCGGCCGCTACGAGCTGGTGAATCGGCTGATGACCTTCGGGCTCGACGCCCGCTGGCGTCGCCGCCTCGTCGCCGACCTGCGACTGGCCCCCGGCAGCGTCGTGCTGGACGTGGCGGCCGGCACGGGCGATCTCAGTCGCGAGCTCGCCCGTCAGGGCCTGCGTCCGATCGCCACCGACCTCAGCTACAACATGCTGGCTCACGCCCACGACGTCGACGACCGCGTCCAGTCCGACGCGCTCAGCCTCCCCTTCGCGCGCGCCAGCGTGGACGGGGCCACGTGCGGGTACGCGCTGCGTAACTTCACCGACCTCGCGGGCACGCTCGCCGAGGTGGGCCGCGTGGTGCGCCCGGGTGGGCGCATCGCCATCCTCGAGGTGGCCGAGCCGCGCCGGGGTCTCTGGCGAGCCGGGTTTCGCCTCTGGTTCCGCCGGGTCGTGCCGGTCCTCGGCGGCCTGCTCTCAAACCGCCAGGCCTACCGGTACCTCCCGGCCTCGACCGCCTACCTGCCCGACGCCGCCGCGATCGCCGCACTCTTGCGCGAGGCGGGCTTCTCGGCGGTGAACCACCGGGTGATCCTGGGCGGGCTCAGCCAGCAGTTCGTCGCCACGAGGCGCGCGTGAGACTGATCCGCCGCGAGGTCGCGCCCGTCGCGATCGAGAGGGTCCGGACCCTCGCCGCGCGCGACGGGTGGCTGGTCGAGTCGCCCGAGGCGCTGCGCGCGGGATTCGGCCGTCGGCTCCTCGCCCTCACCCTCGACGCCGGCCTGGCCGCGACCGCCGGCACCCCGCCCGCGCTGCGTTCGATCGAGCTGGCCGGCGACGACGGGCCGAGCGGCAGCGGGGTCGTGGCCTTCGCCACGCTGCCCTTTGACCGGACCCTGCCGGGTCAGCTCGACCTCCCCGAGTACGTGCTCACCCAGACCACCGAGGGTCGGGCCTTCCTCACCTCCCCCGAGACCAGCCCCGACCCGCGCGGGCTCATCGAGGCCGAGACGCTCCCGACCCAGGGTCTCCAGGCCCCGCTCGACCTCGAGCTGCGCCCCACCCCCGAGGGGTACGCCCGCCTCGTGGCGCGCGCCGTGGAGGAGCTGCGCACCAAAGAGCTGGACAAGGTCGTGCTCGCCCGAGCGGTGCGCGGGGCGGTCGGGACCGCGATCGACCCTGGGGCGCTGGTCGCTCGGCTGCGCCGGCGCGAGGCCGTGAGCACCCTCTACAGCCTGCCGACGCCCGAGCGTCGCCGCTTCGTCGGGGCCAGTCCCGAGCTGCTCGCGCGACGCCAGGGATCGGAGGTGCGCTGTCACCCGCTCGCCGGCACGATCGCCCTGCCCTCGGACGGCGCCGCGGAGGGCTACGGCGAGTGGCTCTTGCACAGCGCGAAGAACCTCCACGAGCACGCCGTGGTCGTCGACGAGATCGTCGCGCGCCTGGCCGAGGTCTCCGACGACGTCGAGGCCGACGCCACGCCCTCGATCGTGGCGCTGGGCTCGGTGGCCCACCTCGGCAGCTGGATCGTCGCCCACGGCGACCCGGCGCCCGACGCGCTCGACGTCGCGCGGCTCTTGCACCCCACCGCCGCGGTCGGGGGACGCCCGCGCGCCGAGGCGCTCGCGGCGCTCGCCCGTCTGGAGCGCCACGACCGGGGCCACTTCGCCGGGCCGCTCGGCTGGGTCGACCAGGCGGGCGACGGCGAGTGGTGGCTCGGACTGCGCGGGGTCGTGCTCGACGGGGCTCAGTTCGAGGCCTGGGCCGGCGCGGGCATCGTCGCCGAGTCCGACCCGATCGCCGAGCGCGAGGAGACCGCCAACAAGCTGGCGGTGGTGCTGTCGGCGCTGCTCAGTGAGAGCGTCTGAATAGGCCCAGGGGGCGCTCGAGGGCCCACAGGGTCACCAGGCCGAGCGCCTCGACGACGATGGCGAAGCTCATCTTGGACTCACCGCGCTCGCGATCGCTGAACGAGATCGGCACCTCGACGATCCGCAGGCCCCCGCTGCGCGCGCGATGGGTCATCTCGATCTGGAAGCCGTAACCCTCGGCGCGCACGCTGGAGAAGCCGATCGTCTCGAGGGCGTGGCGCGAGTACACCCGGTAGCCCGAGGTCGAGTCGGCCACGCGCAGGCCCAGCATCACCGAGGCGTAGACGTTGCCCCCGCGCGAGAGGAGTCGGCGCGACCAGGCCCAGTTGGGGATGCGCCCGCCGGGCACGTAGCGCGAGCCGATCACGACGTCGTGCGCGCTCGCCGCCTCGAGCAGTTCGGGCAGCGCCTTGGGGTCGTGGGAGAAGTCGCAGTCGATCTCAACGAAGTGGTCGTACCCGTGGGCGATGCCCCAGGCGAACCCCGCCCGGTAGGCGTGGCCGAGCCCGCCCTTGTCGGCCCGGGCCAGCAGGTGGATCGCGCCCAGCTCCTCGGCGAGCTGGCGGACCACCCCGGCCGTCCCGTCGGGACTGTTGTCGTCGACGACCAGCACGTCGGCCTCGGGCACCACCGCGCGCAGCGTGCGCAGCATCTCGCCCACGTTCAAGATCTCGTTGTAGGTGGGCAGCACCACCAGCGTGGGCACCCGGCGAGTCTAGGGTGTCCCCTAGACTCGCTCCGGTCCGCTCCCTTGGGGCCGGGTGCCGAGAGACGAGCTATGGCCGAGGCTGCGACCCCCCGATACCGCCTGCCGCGCGAGATCCGTCTCGTCCTGAGCCTGGGGCTCTTGATCTTCGTCGCGGAGTACCTCGTCCTGCCCCAGTTCGCCTCGGCCCGCCCGTCGTTGCACCTCCTGCGCAGCGTGAACCCCGTGCTGGTCGTGGTCGCGGTCGTGCTCGAAGCGGCGGCCCTGATGTGCTACGTGGAGCTCACCCGCACCGTCCTCTTCCCCTTCGCCCCGGGCCACTACGACACGCTGCGGGTCAACCTGGCCGGACTGGCGATCGGCCACGTGGTGCCCGGGGGCACGGCGCCCGCGGGCGCGCTGGCCTACCGCATGTTCAACAGCTTCGGCGTGCCCAAGGACGCCAACGCCTTCGCCCTGGCCGCCCAGGGCGCCGGTTCGGCCGTGGTGCTCAACGTCATCTTCTGGATGGCCCTGGTGGTCTCGATCCCGCTCAACGGGTTCAACCCCCTCTACGGCTTCGCGGCCCTGGCGGGGGTCTTCCTCCTTCTGGCCTTCTTCGGCACGATCGTCCTGCTCACCCGGGGCCAGCGCCGCGCCGACGCCTGGCTGAGGGCCGTCGCCCGTCGGGTCCCCCGGGTCAACCCCGACCGCATCTCCTCGATCCTGGGGCGCCTGGCCGAGCGGATCACCCTGCTCATCGCCAACCGGCGAAAGCTCTGGTGGGCCCTCATCTGGGCCGCCCTCAACTGGCTGCTGGACGCGGCCTGCCTGTGGGTCTTCCTCTTGGCCTTCGGCTCGGCCCTCTCGCCGATCGACCTGCTCGTCGCCTACGGACTCGCCAACGTGCTGGCCGTGATCCCGGTCACCCCGGCCGGGCTCGGGGTCGTCGAGGGCGTCCTCATCGCCACCGTGGTCGGCTTCGGCGTCCCCCACGGCCAGGCGATCCTCGCCGTCTTGGCCTACCGGCTCATCAACTTCTGGCTGCCGATCCCGGTGGGCGGGCTCGCCTACCTCTCCCTCCAGTGGCGCAAGGACCGGCGCACTACGCCGCCGAGAACGACCGGGCCCTCTCCAGCGTCCGACGCTTGAACTCGCGCTGGGCGCTCAGGTGGTTGACCGGCTGGAGCCGGCGCCAGCGCCGGTCGGTACCCAGGACCCACGTGAACTCGTCGTCGGCCCAGGTGACCTCGAAGGCGTCGACCAGCTCGCGCGCCAGCCCCGGGTTCTCCAAGGGCACCAGCACCTCGACGCGCCGGTCGAGGTTGCGCTCCATGAGGTCCGCCGAGCCCATGTAGGCCCGGAACCCGGACTCGCCGGGGGCGCCGAAGAGGAAGAGCCGCGAGTGCTCGAGGAACTCGCCCACCACCGAGTGGACCGTGATGTTCTCCGAGAGCCCCGCCACCCCCGGGCGCAGGCAGCACAGCGTGCGCACGATGAGCCGGATCCCCACCCCGGCGGCCGACGCCTCGTAGAGGGCGTCGATGATAGCCGGGTCGGTCAGACCGTTGACCTTGATCGCGATGCGTCCCTCGGGTCCGCGCGCCCGCTCGGCGTCGATCAGCTCGATCACGCGCTGGCGGGTCGACTGGGGGGAGACGACGAGCTTCTCGTAATCGCCGATACGCGAGAAGCCGGTGAGGAAGTTGAACAGCTCGCCCACGTCGTGGGTCACCGCCGGGTCGCGGGTCAAGAGCCCGAAGTCCTCGTAGACCCGGGCCGTGCGGTCGTTGTAGTTGCCGGTCCCCACGTGGGCGTAGCGCACGGTGGTGTCGCCCTCGGCGCGCAGCACCAGGGCGATCTTCGCGTGCGTCTTGAGCCCGAGGATGCCGTAGACCACGTGGACGCCGGCGTCCTCGAGGGCCTTCGCCCACTCGATGTTGGCCGCCTCGTCGAAGCGCGCCTTCAGTTCGACGAGCGCCACCACCTGCTTACCCCGCTCGGCGGCGTGGATCAGCGAGGCCACGATCGGTGAGTCACCTGACGTGCGATAGAGCGCCTGCTTGATCCCGACGACCCGGGGGTCGTTGGCCGCCTGGGCGATGAACGCCTCCACCGAGTCGGTGAACGAGTCGTAGGGGTGGTGCAGGAGGATGTCGCCGTCGCGCACCGCGGCGAACACGTCACCGACGTGTTCGCCCTCGAGGAGTCGCCGCGGGGTCACCGGCGACCAGCTCTCCCCCTTGAGGTCGGGTCGGTCGATCCCGTAGAGGCTCCACAGGTCACTCACGCCGACGAAGGCGTCGGTCACGTAGACCTGGCTCATCTCGAGGTCGAGCTGGTCGACGAGCAGCTTCAAGAACTCCTCGGACATGTCGCGCTGGATCTCGACGCGCAGGGCCTCGCCGAAGCGCCGCCGGCGCAGCTCGATCTCGACCGCCACGAGCAGGTCGTCGGCCTCGTCCTCGTCCAGGGTCAGGTCGGCGTTGCGCGTCACCCGGAAGAGGTCCGCCCGGCCGATGCGCATCCCGGGGAAGAGCTTGTCGAGGTGGGCGACGATCAGGTCCTCGAGCAGGCACCACTGGCCCTCCCCCGCCTCGAGGAAGCGCGGCAGCGAACTGGGCACCTTCACGCGCGCGCTGCGCTCGTCGCCGGTGACCGGATCGAGCACGGTCACCGCGATGTTGATCGAGAGGTTCGAGATCATCGGGAAGGGGTGACCGGGGTCCACCGCGAGCGGGGTGAGGATCGGGTAGACGTTCTCGTCGAAGTACCGCGCCAGTCGCTCGCGCGCCGGCGCCGCGAGCTCGTCGTGGGGCACGATGGCGATCCCGGCGCGGGCGAGCTCGGGCAGGAGCTGGTCGCGCAGGAGCCGGTCCTGGCGCTCGGTGAGTTCGAGCACGCGCTCGCGAATGGCGGCCAACTGCTCGCGCGGACGCACGCCGTCCACCGAGGGTGTCTGGACGCCCGCGGCGAGCTTGTCCTCCAGTGAGACGACGCGCACCTGGAAGAACTCGTCGACCATGTCGGCGAAGATCGCCACGAACTTGCAGCGCTCGAGCACCGCGAGCCCCCGGTCCTCGCCGAGGTCCAAGAGGCGCGCACCGAACTCGAGCCGGGAGAGCTCCCGGTTGGAGAACCGCTCGGAGCCGAAGGCCGCCAGGTCAATCGCCACCGCGTCGTTCTCCTCACTGGATGCCGGTCTCACCATCGTATTGGTACGCTCCTTGGGTGGCGAAGCACGCGCGCAGCGACAGCCCGCCGACCCCGCTGGCGCCGCCACCCGCCGCCGGCGCCGCACGGGCCGAGAAGCCCCCTCGGCTGCGCCTGACCGAACTGACCCTGCTCGTCCTCGCCTGGATCGTCACCGGCGCCTTCTACGCCCTGGCCTACCTGGGCGCCCAGGGCCGCATGCCGCCGGGCTACATCTCGTTCCTCGTCGGGATGGTCGTGGTGTCGCTCGGGATGCACCTGGTCGTCGCGCGCCTGGCGCCGCGCGCCTCCCAGGTGCTCTTGCCCATCGCGACCCTGCTCAACGGCATCGGCTACGTGGAGATCGCCCGCTGGGACCCGCCCCTCGCGCGCCAGCAGTCCCTGTGGTACCTCGTGAGCGCCGTGGCCCTGACCGTGGTGCTGATGGTGATCCGACGGGTGCGCGACCTCGATCGCTACCGCTACCTGACCCTGTTCGGGGGGCTGCTCCTGCTCGCCGCGCCCATGGTCCCCAAGGTCGGCACCTCGGTCAACGGGGCGCGCCTGTGGATCTACCTCGGCCGGTTCTCCTTCGAGCCGGTCGAGTTCGCCAAGATCCTCCTCGTCATCTTCTTCGCCTCGTACTTCGCCGCCAACCGGGACCTGCTCACCACGCCGACCCAGCGCCTCGGCCCGTGGCGGATCATCGCGCCCAAGGTCCTCGTGCCCATCCTCGCCGCCTGGGGACTCTCGGTGACCATCCTGGGAGCGGAGAACGACCTCGGCTTCGCGATTCTGATCTTCGCGCTCTTCATCGCTCTGCTCTGGGTCACGACCGGGCTCAAGTCCTACGTCGCGCTCGGACTCGGCCTGCTGGTGGGCG
>JAKABC010000086.1 GCA_021802025.1 Actinomycetes bacterium | reverse complement strand
TCGCGCATCCCCACCAGGCCGAGCGACGCGCTGGTCGCGGCGGGCGCGCTGTGCGGGTCGAAGCCCCGCCCGTCGTCGACGACCCGCAGGTGCAGGTCGTCCTCGGTGAAGTCGAGCACGACGTCCACGTGGTGGGCGCCGGCGTGGCGCTGGGCGTTGCGCAGCGACTCCTGGACGATCCGGAACGCGCCCAGCTCGACCTCGGGGGAGAGCCGGGTCGGGCCGCCGTGCACGGTGAGGCTGATGGTCGCCTCCCCCTGGTCGTCGATCTCGGCCACGAGGCTCGAGAGGGCCGGCACCAGGCCGAGCTGGTCGAGCGCGGGCGGACGCAGGTCGCGCGCGAGGGAGCGCAGGCGGGTGGCCGCCTCGAGGGCCTGGTTGCGCGTGCGCTCGAGCTCCGCGGCCATCTTCTCGGTGGCGCCCTCGTGGTGGGCGAGTAGCTCGAGGCGTCGCGCGAGGTGCAAGAAGAGCTGGAGGGGCTCGTCGTGCAGCTCGCGCGCGAGGCGACGCCGCTGGTCCTCCTCGAGGTCGACGATCTGGCGGGCGAAGAGTCGCGCGCGTCGCTCCTCGCTGCGCTCCTCGGTCACGTCCTCGAAGCTGAGCTGGCGACGACGCTCGTCGCTGTCAAAGGGCATATCCACCAGGTCGAGGCGGTAGTCGTGGCCGTTGGCGAGGGTGAGGACCCGCCCCGAGAGGCTCGTCGGGTCCAGGTCGGGTCCGAGCACCCGGGCGAGGGGCTGGCCGGTGACCGGCCCGAAGAGGGCCGTCGCGGCCGGGTTGGCGTCGCTGACCCGCTCGTCCTCGTCGAGCACGACGATCGGTGAGCGGGTCGACTCGAAGAGCCGGTGGTAGCCGGCCTCGACCGCGAGGGCGCGCGCGTTGGCCGCGTCGATCCGGGCCTGGGTCGTGCGCTCGGTCTCGACCCGCCGGCCGAAGACGACGGCGACCACGACGATGACCGCGAAGTTGAGCAGGTCGTCGCCCGGGTGGCCCTCGTTGTGGGGCAGCAGCAGGTCGGGGAGCCAGAGCACGAGGGACCAGGCCGTGGTGCCGAGCGAGCCCGGCAGGCCGTAGCGCAAGGCGGCGTAGCCGATCGGCACGACCAAGACGGCGACCGGCAGCCCCGAGGGGAGCATGCCGCTCACCAGGTCGGGATGGATGTCGAGCAGGTAGTGGACGGCCACGATCGCGAGGACGGTCCCCTGGATGATCCAGAACGGCCCGTCGGCGAGCGGTGGGCGGACGAGCCGGTCGACGAGCCCGCGCGGTCGCGGTGCGTCGGGCGGCTCAGCCGGTGGTGTCACGGCCCGACGGGCTGACGAGGCGGTGGCGGATGGCGTGGGCGACGGCCTCGGTGCGCGAGGCGACGCCCAGCTTGGCGAGGATGTTCGAGACGTAGCCCTCCACCGTGCGGGTCCCCAGGGCCATCTCGGTGGCGATCTGCTTGTTGGAGCGACCCTGGGCGAGCAGCTCCAAGACGCTCGTCTCGCGCGGCGTGAGTCCACTCACCGCCGTCGGGGCCTGCTCGCGGCGGCGCACGAGGCGTTGGGAGACCTGGCGGTCCAGGACGAAGACCCCGTCGTGGACGGCCCGCACGGCGTCGATGAGCTCTTTGGCGGTGGCGGTCTTGAGCAGGTAGCCGGACACGCCCACCTCGAGGGCCTCGGCCACGTAGGCGTAGTCGTCGTAGGCGCTGAGCACGAGGACCTTGGTCGAGGGGAACTGGGCGAACAGGGCGCGGGAGAGCTCGAGTCCGCTCATGGCGGGCAGGTTCACGTCGACGAGGGCCACGTCGGGTGAGAGGGCGGCCACGGCCTCGAGGGCCTCCTCGCCCGAACCGGCCATGCCCACCACGATGACGGTGTCGTCCTGGGAGAGGAGCTCGCGGGTCCCCTCGCGCACCAGGGCGTGGTCGTCGACGATGAGGACCCGGATGGGGTCCAGTCCCGGTCGGCCCGACTCCGCCTCGGTGGCGCCCACGTTCACCTCCCCACTGTGGCACACCCTACGGGTACGTGTACGTAGTTCTACGGTCTTTGTCACCCTCCGGGCCCTCGTGGGGGCCGCGGAGGGCCGGTGACGGGGCGGTTTCAGCCCCGTCGTTGGGCTATGGGACTTTAGTCCCTTTATGGCCCCGGCGATTGAGCGGGACCCTAATTACGTGGTACTACGTACATAGTTGAGTGGAACCACGGAGATACGGACGTGGCCACCGGATGGATAGGGGCGCGATGGCACTTCTCAGCGAGGACCAGTCCAGGTCGGGTTTCGTGCGCAGCCACCAGGTCGACCCGATCCCCGTGGCCATCCGGACCCGACCGCCGGTCGACCCCGAGGCGACGGGCCACTTCGCGGCTACCGACCCGCCCCGGGGCCTCGACGTCGCGCGCCTGAAGAAGGTGGGCGGGATCTTGCGCGACCGCCGCCTGCAGTTCTTCCTCATCCTGCCCAACCAGATCATCTTCTGGCTCGTGATCGCGATCGGGATCGTGGGCACCGTGGTGCCGGGGCTCAACTTCGCCACCGCCATCACCTGGTACCTGTGGTTCTGCCTCGTCTTCGTGATGATGGTCGTCGTCGGGCGGGCCTGGTGCGCCATGTGCCCCTTCGGGGGATTCGGCGAGTGGGTCCAGCGGCGCACCTTCTTCAAGCGCACGACCAAGAGCCTGGGCCTCGGGCTCAAAATGCCCGAGCGGGTCGCCCAGTACGGCTTCTTGCTCTCGGTCGGGGCGTTCTTGGTGCTGACCTGGATCGAGGAGTTCTTCAACATCGCCGGGCCGGGCAACCCGATGGCCACGAGCTTCATGGTGCTCGGCATCGTGGGCACGGCGCTCGTCTTCTTCCTCACCTTCGAGCGGCGCACCTTCTGCCGCTACGTCTGCCCGCTCTCGGCGCTGATCGGCACCGTCGGCTCGATGGGCTCGGTGGCGGGCTTCCGCACTCGGGACCGGTCGGTCTGTCTCAGCTGTGAGACCAAGGACTGCATGCGCGGCGACGCCGAGGGGTTCGGCTGCCCGTGGTACACCTGGCCGGGCAGTGCCGACTCCAACGCGATGTGCGGGCTGTGCACCGAGTGCTACAAGGCCTGCCCCTCCGACAACATCGGCCTCTACCTCCAACCGCCGCTCACCTCGGTGGTGGCGCCCGCCCGGCGCCGGGCCGACGTGGCCTGGTCGGTGGCGCTGCTCTTCGGCCTGGTGCTCTACCAGCAGGTGAACGCGCTCGCGTCCTTCGTCTCTCTCGACAACTGGCTGAACGCCCACCTCCACTTCCCCCAGTACCCCAACCCCGTCGACTACGTCGGGATCATCGCCGCGGTGGCCGTGGCGCTGGCGGTTGTCGGGCGGCTCTTCAGCGCGGCCTTCGCCCGGCGCGACGTCGTTCTGGCGCCCGGGGGTACCTCCTTCGTCGAGCGCACGAGCCTGTTCCGCGGGTACTTCGTACCCCTCATGTACGGGATCATCCCGGTCGTGGGCGCCGACTACTTCGCCCGCCAGCTGCCCAAGTTCCTGCGCTACGTGCCGCGCGTGCCGGTGTCGATCGGCCACCTCTTCGGATTCGGCTCGACCTCGTCGCGGCTCTACCACGCGTCGCTCATCGCCTCGAACGCCGGGATCATCGCCGTTCAGGACCTGGTGATCGCGCTCGGCACCGCGGCGGCGATGTGGGCCAGCTGGCGGATCGCCGGGCGGGACCTCGCCCCGCTGAGCCGCCGGCCCCTCGCGGTGCGGATCGCCGCGACGGCGCTCGCGGGCGCCCTGGGCGTCGTGGTCGCCGTGCTGTACGTGTGGATGAACGCCGCGAACTAGGAGACGAGATGACCATCACCGAGACCGAGCGCACAGACACCGGCCGCCACGTCACCGTCTTTGTCGACCGCTGCGCCGGCTGCCAGGAGTGCGTGATCCGCTGCCCGGTGGGGGCGCTGTCCATGGAGAGCGCGAGCTGGACGGCCCAGGCCGACGACGCCGCGTGCGTGGGGTGTCGCCAGTGCGAGCGCACCTGCCCGTTCAGCGCGATCGTCGTCGAGGGCCCGCTCGCGCTGGCCACTCGGGTCGACCCGCCGGTGCGTCACCCGATCGAGCTGCACGCGAACGTGACCGAGACGCGCCCGGGCTACGCCACCTGGGACGAGGCGATCGCCGAGGCCAACCGGTGCCTGGCCTGTCCCGACCCGACCTGCGTGCGCGGCTGCCCGGCCCACAACGACATCCCCGCCTTCGTGGCGGCGATTCGGGACCACGACCTCGAGACCGCCCACGCGATCTTGCGGCGCACGACTGTCCTGCCCGACGTGTGCTCGCGGGTCTGCAACCAGGCCGCCCAGTGCGAGGGCTCGTGCACCTGGTCGCTCGCCGGGGGCGAGCCGGTCGCCATCGGTCGGCTCGAGCGCTTCATCGCCGACCAGGTCGCCGTCCCGGCGCCGGTCGTCGTCGAGCCGGCCGCGACGGCCCTCTCGGTCGGGATCGTCGGCTCGGGCCCGGCCGCGATCGGTGCCGCCTACGAGCTGCTCGCCGGGGGCGCCCAGGTGACCGTCTACGAGCGCGACGACCGGCCCGGCGGCCTGCTGGTGTGGGGGATCCCCGACTTCACCCTGCCCGACGAGGTCGCTCGCCGGCCCTGGGAGGACTTGGTCGCCGCGGGCGTCGACCTGCGCCTCGCGACGAGCGTCGAACCCGCTGACCTCGACCAGCTCCTCGAGGCCCACGACGCCCTGGTGATGGCCCACGGGGCCGGCCAGGCCATGCGCCTGTCGGTGCCCGGTGCGGACCTCGCGGGGGTGGGCACCGCGACGGACTTCCTCCAGGGGGCCAAGGCCGCCCTGGACCCGGGTGGGGACCCCGCGGCGTTTCGCGCGTCGCTCGGTATCGCGCCTGGGCGGGGCCGTCGGGTCCTCGTGCTGGGCGCCGGCAACACCGCGATGGACGTGGCGCGCCTCTCTCGTCGCCTCGGCCTCGACGCGACGTGCGTCGACTGGCTGGACGAGCGCTTCGCCCTGGCCCGGCCCGACGAGCTGGCCGAGGCCCGCGCCGAGGGGGTCGACGTGCGCTTCTCGCGCACGCTCACCAGCCTGGAGGGCTTCGACGGTCGCGTCGTGCGCGCCCTCTTGTCCCACACGACCCAGCGGGAGCGCACGAGCACCCCGGTGGTGTCAGCCGACGCCCTCGACGTCCTCGCGGTCGACCTCGTGGTGATGGCCATGGGCTACCGCATCGACGAGGGCCTACGCGAGCGCGTGCCCCAGACCCCCATCGTCAAGCGCCACCGGGGGTTCGCCCCGGGTCGCTGGAACGCGAGTGGGATCCTGGCGAACCCCGCCAGCGCGTCGTGCTTCGCCCAGCCCGTCGGTGCCCTCGCGCTCGATCGCGAGGTCGGCCTCTGGGAGTCGGCGATGCCCCGGCGCGAGCGGCTCTGGGCGGCGGGCGACGCGCTCACCGGGCCCTCGACGGTCGTCGAGGCGATGGCCCAGGGTCGTCGGGCGGCCCGCGCCGTGCTCGACGCGCGACCCTCGCGCGACGGGCGCGCGCACGGCGGCGAGCCGTCGGCGCCCCGGGTGCTCGTCGCCTACGCCAGCGCGAGTGGCACGACGGCGCGTCTCGCCGAGGTCGTCGGCGACGAGCTGCGCCGCTCGGGCGCGGAGGTCTCGGTGCTGCCGGTCGAGCGCGTCGACGCCCTGAGCGTCGCCCAGGCCGACGCGCTGGTGCTGGGCAGCTGGGTCGAGGGGCTCGTCGTCGCGCGCGTGCGCGCGGCGAGCGCGATGCGCGACTTCGTCGACGGGTTGCCGTGGCTCGGGGGTCGGCCGGTGGCCCTCTTCTGCACCTACGGGGTCAACCCCCGCACCGCCCCGGCCGAGCTGGCCCATCAGGTCGAGGCCCACGGCGGGTCGGTCGTGGTGAGCGCGGCCTTCGGGCCTCAGGACCGCGCCGAGGGCGCCCGAATCCGTCCCACCAAGCCCGAGGCGTTCGCCCACCGCGTGGCCGCCCAGGTGCTCGCTCGACGCTCGAGCGCGGCGCGCGACTAGACGGGCTCGCGGGTCCCGCTCAGCACCTCGTCGAGGACGCGGTCGAGGTCGGCGCTGCGACTCTGGTCCTCGCGCCACAGACGCGTCACGGCGATAGCCGAGGCGCCGGCGGCGACGCCGAGCCCCACGAGGGCGACCAGCGAGGCGGTGGCCGCCGTCGCGACGAGCCACTCGAGGACGATCACCCCTCTATCGTCGCGCGTCGGGTCGTCCGCACCCACCCTGATTCCGCGGTCCGCCTCCCCCTATTTCCACTCACCCGGAGACCGCGGGGTGCCGTCGAGCGAGGGATGGCGAGGAGGACCGTCCACCACAGCGTGTTGCCCCGGCCGGCAGGGGTTCTCGCACTCGCGCCACCCCGGTGGCCGCGGCGCTCGCGTCGCGGGCGAGGAGTGGTTCGCTCCCGGACGTCGGCTTCGCGTGGCCCGACCCGCGCGGAGCCAATTGCGCCGGTGGGTGCGGACCCGGCATGATTCACCCAGCGCGAGCGAGAGGGGATCGATGAGCCGCGTCAGTACGTACCTGAACTTCCCGGGCACCGCCGAAGAGGCGTTCACCTTCTACGCCGAGCTCTTCGGGACCGACTTCGTCGGGCCGATCGTGCGCTTCGCGGACATGCCCGGACTGGAGGTCGCCGAGTCCGAGCGCTCGCTCGTCATGCACGCCGAGGTGGAGATCCTCGCCGGGCACATCCTCATGGCGACCGACATGCTCGCCTCGCTCGGCCACGAGTGCCGCGTGGGCAACAACACCACGATCGTCCTGGCGCTCGACGACCGCGCCGAGGTCGACCGGCTCTACGAGGCGCTCAGCCAGGGTTCGACCGAGTTCCAGACGCCCCAGATGATGGGCTGGGGCCAGTACTGGTCCACCTGCCTCGATCGCTTCGGCGTGCGCTGGATGATCGCCTCGCACTGAGGGACCGCCGCCCGGCTCAGGACGCGTCGAGCGAGGCGAGGAAACCGCGCACGAGGGCGGCGAGGTGATCGGGCTGGTCGAACCCGACGCCGTGGCCGGCGTCCGCGACGGTCTCGACGCGCATCTCGAGACAGAGCCGCCGCAGTTCGTCGAGGACTCTGGGCTCGACGACGGGCTCGGTGTCACCCACGACGAGCAGCGACGGCACCGTGAGGGCGCCCACCAGTTCGCGGTAGTCGGGCGCGGGCGGGACGAGCACGTCGAAGGCGGCCCGCTGGGCCGCGCGACGCGCGCGCCACAGCAGTTCGGCGACCTCCGGGCTGCGGCCGGGGTGTCGGGCCCGCAGCTCGGCGATCCCCTCAGAATCGCTGAGGCGCATCCACGCCGCGTGCTGGGCTGCCACGTCGCTCCCGTGCACCTCGGCCTGGCGGGCGGGCGAGAGGAAGGAAGGGTCCACGAAGACGACGCCCGATAGGCTCACCCGCCCTCGACCGGCGACGAGGGCCGCC
>JAKABC010000085.1 GCA_021802025.1 Actinomycetes bacterium | reverse complement strand
ACGAGTAGTTGTTCAACATATCTCTGATCAGGAACATCGCGACGTGGCGGGCGTGGACGAGGGGGCGCAGACGCTTCGAGCCACGCACCTCGTCCACCGAGAGGCCGTAGAAGTCGGCGACGACGCTGAGGATCGTCTCGGGCTTTAAGACGGCCTGCTCCTGGCCCAGGTTGGTCAGATGCGTACGGGCCAGCTCGAGGGTGATCGGCTCTTGACGCAGGTTCGCGAAGGCCCGCAGCATCGTGATCGAACCCTCGAGCTCACGGATGTTGTCCCGGACCCGCTGGGCGATCCACTCGGTCACGTCGTCGGGCAGGGCGATGCGCTCGGCCTCGGCCTTGGAGCGCAGGATGGCGATGCGGGTCTCGAGGTCGGGCTGGTCGACCTCGGTGACGAGTCCCTGGAGGAGCCGACTGCGGAATCGGTCCTGGAGTCCGGCGAGGTCGCGGGGCGAGCGGTCCGAGGTGAGCACGATCTGCTTGCCCTCGCCGTGCAGGGCGTTGTAGGTGTGGAAGATCTCCTCGTGGAAGGTCTCTCCGCGCTGTTCCATGAACTGGATGTCGTCGATCAACAAGACGTCGTTCTCCCGGTAGCGCTCGTGGAGGGCCAACTGGGTCTTGGTCTGGATGGCGCGGATGAAGTCGTTGAGGAACGTCTCGGTCGAGACGTAGAGCACGCGACGGCCCGGGTAGTTCTCGCGCACATAGTTGCCGATGGCGTGCAACAGGTGGGTCTTACCCAGGCCGGAGTTGCCGTAGATCATGAGCGGGTTGTAGGCCCGACCCGGCGTCTCGGCGACCGACTGAGCCGCGGCGAAGGCCAGGCGATTCGAAGGACCCGGGACGAACGAGTCGAAGGTCATGCGCGGGTCGAGCCGGGCGGGGGCGTCCACGCTGGCCGCGTAACTCGAGGCGCCGGGCACGGCGGGGTTGGGTGCGGGCGCGCTCGCACCGACGGGCTCGGTGGGTGGTGTGGCGGCGGGGGCGTCGGCGACGGTCAACGAGACCTGCACCGCGGGGCCGATGACCCGCTGGGCGTGCTCGGTGATGAAGGGGAGGTAGCGCTGTTGAACGCGCTGGAGTTGGATCTGGTTGGGCGCGCCTATCACCAGCTCGTCCCCACGGAAATCCACAAGCCGCAGTGTGCTCAGCCCGGCCGCCCACACCGCCTCAGAGGCGTTACCGCGCAACGATTCACGGAGCTGGGTCCACACCTCCTCACCGTTCTGCACGATCGTTCCTCCACAGGCCGTCACCGATGTTTTCCACAACCCTTCCCACAAGGGGAAACGGTCGCTCACTGACAGGGACGGCCACCATACACCTATTCACCGGCCCGTGCCCGGGGAGCCTGAGAGGTGGCCGAGACCGGTGGGATAAGATGGCTCGCCATCGTGCGACCGGGATTCCGCAGCGGACCGGCCGCGCGCGCGACGTCGTCGAGAATGAGGTTTTCGTGAAGCGCACCTACCAGCCGAACCAGAGGAAGAGGGCCAAGACCCACGGCTTCCGGGCCCGTATGCGGACCCGCGCCGGGCGCGCCGTCCTCAAGGCCCGCCGGGCCAAGGGCCGCCACCGCTTGACGGTCTAGCCCGCGTGCCGGACCGGGTCCGCACCCGCCGGCAGTTCGCGCTCTTCGCCACACCGACGGCGCGGGCTCGCAGCGGGCCACTGAGCATCCGCTTCGTGGCCGGATCCGACCCCGGAGTTGCGGCGGCCTTCGCCATCGGTCGGCCCGTGGGGCCCGCGGTGGTGAGGAACCGGATCCGCCGGCGCCTCCGGGCCCTGCTCGACGGGATGGAACCCCGCCCCCTACCCGGGAAGTACCTGATCAAATGCGGTGTAGGAGCCGCGGAACTGACCTATCACCAACTCCCAGACCACCTCCGCCGAGCCCTCGGAGAGTTGCGCGCCCGCTAGGGGCCCGGTCACCCGGTCCCTCGTGGGCCTGGTCCAGCTCTACCAGTGGGCCCGGGCCGGGCGGGTGAGCGCCTGTCGGTTCTACCCCACCTGTTCGAACTACGCCGTCGAGGCAATCACCCGTCACGGGGCCGCCCGCGGCAGTTGGCTGGCCCTTCGGCGACTCGCGCGCTGTCGTCCCCTCGGTCCCCACGGGATCGACCTCGTCCCCGAACCCCCTGAGGCCAGGAGAAACGCCCGATGAGCTCCATCACCCACTTCTTCGGCCAGGTCTTCTCGCCGATCTTCAGCGCCATCGCCTGGCTCCTGGCCTTCCTGTACGGGATCGTGCCCAACTACGCCGCGGCGATCGTCCTACTCACGATCATCATCATGGGCGTGCTGACCCCGCTCACCGTCAAGAGCACGCGCTCGATGATGGCGATGCAAAAAATTCAGCCTGAGATTAAGAAATTGCAGCAGAAGTACCGCGGACCCGAGAATCGACAGGTCCTCAACGAGGAGCTGATGCGCCTCTACCGCGAGGAGGGGATCAACCCACTGGGCGGCTGCCTGCCGATGCTGCTGCAGACACCCTTCCTCATCGTCCTCTACCAGGTGATCAAGGGCCTCGCGAATACGGTGCCCAACAAGGCCGGGCGCCTGGTCTCGGAGCCCCGCTACATCCCCCACGGCTCGAAGATGTACGCCAACCTCATCCACTCGGGCGGCCACATCAACTCCCTCGGGCTCGACCTGAGCCTTCGACCCTTCCCGATCAGCGCGCACGGGTCGTGGGTGGGGGCGCTCCCCTTCTTCGGCTTCGTCATCGCCGCCGTGCTGCTCCAGTACTTCCAGATGGCCCAGATCAACAAGCGCGCCCTCGCGGCCGGCCAGCAGATGCCCAGCCAGACCCAGATGATGCAGCGCTTCTTGCCGATCGTCTTCGCTTACATCTACCTCGTCATCCCGGCCGCCGTCGTTCTCTACATGATCGTCTCGACGATCATCCGGATCATCACTCAGGACATCATGTTCCGCACCGGGGTGTCCGACCCCCGACGCCACGGCCTCACCCAGGCGAAGGGACCGGTGGAGATCCCGGGCTCGGCCGAGGAGAAGCCGGCCGCGAAGCCCGCCACCACGACGACCAAGCAACCCCCCACCCGCGGTGGGAGCACGAAAGCCCCGAAGCCTAACCCTCGACCTCAGAGTCATCCCCGGTCGCGGGACAAGCGCAAGAGAAGGACCCGATAGCCGATGGAGTGGGTAGAGACCACGGGTAAGACCGTTGACGAGGCCACCGAGCGGGCCCTCGCGCACCTCGGTGTGACGCGTGACGACGCCGAGGTGGAGGTGGTGGAAGAGCCGCGCAGCGGCCTCTTCGGGCGCCTGCGCGGGGAGTACCGCGTGCGCGCACGGGTCCGCCCCGTCAAGCCCCGTCCGAAGAGGGGACGCCGGCCCGCCGAGGGTGGTGGCCGGAGCCGGGCCTCAGCCAACGGAGCCGATCAGGAGAGTCGCGGCTCGGGTGAGGGCCAGGGTCGTAACCGGCGTAGTCGGGGCCGCGCAGCGGCCTCCACCCGACCCGACACCCCGGCCAGCCCCGAACTGAGTGACAGTCCCGCGGCCCCTCGCCCCGAGAGGCGTGAGCGCGCGCCACGGGCACCCAAGACCGAATCGATCGATAAGCAGAAGGAGAACACCATGGCGGAGAGCATCTCGCTCGCCGAGCAGGGGGCGTTGGCGAAGGAGTTCCTCGTCGGCCTCCTCGGGGTGATGGGCATTGAGGCCGAGGTCAGCGTCCGAGAGATCGACGAGGACACCGTGGAGCTGGCGGTTGACGCCGATCCCCCCACGGAGCTGGGAATCCTGGTGGGACCGCGTGGGACGACGCTCCAAGCCCTCCAGGAGGTGACCCGGACCGTGGTCCAGGCGAAGAGCGAGGGGCGTACCGACCGGATCCTGGTCGACGTCGCCCGTTACCGGGAACGCCGTGTGGCGGCCCTCGGGCGCTTCGCGCGCCAGGTGGCCGACGAAGTCGCCGAGACCGGTGAGGAGCGGGCCCTCGAGCCGATGTCCCCCGCCGACCGCAAGGCGGTCCACGACTCGCTGGTGGACGACGAGCGCGTCACGACCCGCTCAGAGGGCGAGGAGCCCCGGCGATTCGTGGTGATCGCCCCGGCCTAACCCCCGTGTCGAGCGAATGGCTGCCCCGCGCCCTCGAGGAATCGAGGGCGCGGGGCTTTTTAAGTCCCCAGGACCTGGAGGGTCAGATCGCCCACGCTCGTGGGTTTTACCTGGTCTGGGCGTCTCTTCGGGCTGCGCCCCCACGACGGACGCTCGACCTGGGCACCGGCGGCGGCCTCCCCGGTCTGGTCCTCGCCGAGCACTGGCGCGCCGACACGGTCCTGCTCGACTCGATGGAGCGGCGTGGGTCGTTCCTGCGCGAGGTGATCGCGTGGCCGGGGGTGCCCTCCGGCCTCTCCGTCGTGGTCGCCCGGGCCGAGGACGCGGCCCGCGACACCTCCCTGGATGGCACGTTTGACCTGGTGACAGCCAGGTCCTTCGCTCCTCCGGCGGTGACCGCGGAGTGCGCAGTGCGGTTCTTGAGCGTGGGCGGCCTGGCCATCGTCTCCGATCCCCCCGGCGGGGGCGATCCGGGGCGTTGGCCGGACGAGGGACTGTCCCGCCTGGGCCTGCGCGGGTCTAGCCACCGCGCGGGAGGGTTCTCGTATCGCGTCCTCGAGAAGGTCGACGAGACCGAGGCGGCCTTCCCGCGTGCCTCGGGCGTGCCGGGACGGCGACCGCTCTGGTGATGTTTCACGTGAAACACTCCCCCGCCGCGTGGCGTTCGAGGTGAGGACGCGCTCACCAAACCCAACGAAATACCGGGTTCGGGTCGGAATTTGTTTCACGTGAAACATCGTCGCATCGACGCGCTCGAGATGTTTCACGTGAAACATGGGTACTTGACGATGTCCGTAAAAGGGAGTTGAATGGCTCTGTCTCGACGCTGTGTCGGTTCATCTCACCCCTGGGAAGAGGCTCATGGCTGACGCCACCACGATGAGGATCTACGCCGTCGCCAACCAGAAGGGTGGGGTAGGCAAGACGACCACGACCATCTCCCTCGGCGCCGCGCTGGCCGAGAAGGGTAAGCGGGTCCTGGTCGTGGATCTCGACCCCCAGGGCAACGCCACCACGGGCCTCGGGGTGGACGGGCGGCGCTTCGAGCGTTCGGTGTACGACGTCTTGTTGAACGACGTCCCCATGGTCGACATCGTCGAGCCGACCGGCTACAACAACCTCTTCGTGGCGCCCGCCACGCTCGACCTGGCCGGCGTGGAGCAGGAGCTCTCGTCGATAATCTCCCGGGAGATGCGCCTGAAGCGAGCCCTCGGGTCCGTGGAGGGTGATTTCGACTTCATCTTCATCGACTGCCCGCCCTCGCTCGGGCTCATCACGATCAACGCCTTCGCGGCCGCCACCGACATCATCGTGCCGGTCCAGACGGAGTTCTACGCCCTCGAGGGGCTCACCCAGCTCCAGAGGATCGTGAACCTGGTGCGCGACAACCTCAATCCCACCCTCAGGATCTCCAAGGTGGTCCTGACGATGTACGACTCGCGCAACACCCTCTCGGGCGACGTCGCGCGCGAGGTGCGCCGCTACTTCGAAGAGGAGCTGTGCCAGACGGTGATACCGCGCACCGTTCGCCTGGCTGAGGCCCCGTCGTTCGGTCAGCCCATCACCGTCTTCGACCCCTCGTCCAAGGGGGCCAAGGCGTACCGCCAGCTAGCAGAGGAGATCTTGAATGGCTAGGAAACCCGGACTCGGCAAGGGACTAGGCGCTCTGATCCCCGAGGGACCCTCGGAGGAGACGGGGGAGACGCCGAGGGTGGAGGACGTCGCGGGCCCGCTGCGCATGGTCCCGGTCGGCTCCATCCGCCCGAACCCGTTCCAACCGCGCAAGGCCTTCGACGACGACAGCCTGGCGACGCTCGCCGCTTCGATCGCCGAGCTCGGCGTGCTCCAGCCGATCATCGTTCGCCCCGTCGAGGGCGAGGACGGTCACTACGAGCTCATAGCGGGGGAGCGGCGCTGGCGCGCGGCGGCCCTGGCCCAGCTCGAGGTGGTGCCGGTCCTCCTCCAAGACGACGTCAACGACCGGCTCTCGCTAGAACAGGCGGTCGTCGAGAACCTCCACCGGGTGGACCTCCATCCCCTGGAGGAGGCGGCGGCGTACCAGCAGCTGGTCGACGAGTTCAGCCTCACCCACGACCAGGTGGCCCAGCGCGTGGGCAAGAGTCGCGCGTATGTTACGAACACGTTACGACTGCTCCAGTTGGGCGAGGCGGCCCAGAGCGCGCTGGCGAACTCCCAGATCACGGCCGGTCACGCGCGCGCCCTGCTCGGGGTGAGCGACCCCAACGCCCAGGCGACCCTGGTCGCGCGGGTCATAAAGAACGAGCTGTCGGTGCGGGCGACCGAGGAGGCGGTCAAGCTCTTTTTGGAGCCGCGCCCCCTCGCGCCCACGGGGACCGCGCGCGAGCACGAGGGTTCGCCCCGTCTGCGCCCGGTGCCCGACGCGAGCGTGGCCGAGCTTGAGCACCTGCTTGAGAACTACCTCGACACCCGGGTCCACGTCGACCTCAAGGGCCGAAACGGCCGGATAATCATCGACTTCGCCGACCTCGACGACCTGGAGCGGCTCTACATCGCCATCTCGAAGCCCCGGTGATCTTCAACCCTCAACCTAACCCTCACGTTGAGGTTTTCCCCAACTTGTGGATGAAGTTGTGGGTTATCGACTGTATTTTCCCGGAATCGGGGCCATTTAAGGGCTAGGGGACCGCTGGGGGACCCCGTTAGGCGAGCTCACTGTGGAAAAGGTGGGTGGCCGCCGCGCGCAGCGCCGTGACGACCCGGTGAACGACGTCGGGCTCGAGGTCGCCGTGCTCGACGTGCAGCGCCGTCATGCGGGTTCCGGTCAGGATGGCCAGCGCGAGCCCGGTCACCTCGATCCTCGGGCCCCCCTCGATGGTCGACAGGGCGCTCGCCAGGGAGGACGCCGCCGCTTCGCCGGCCCGGCTGTGGGCGGTGGGTCCGGCCCAGTAGTGCAGGCGCACGCCCGCCACCTGAGGCGCGGGCTCGATCGAGAGCACGAGGGCCACGTCGAGGTCGTTGGCCACCTCGACGGCCGCCTCGGCGCGCACCCCGAGGCGCGCGTGCACGCCCGTGGTGCCGGCCCAGGAGTCGGCGAGGGCCTCGGCGAGCGGCCCGGTCCCGCAGACCAGGACCGACACCTGGTGGGGGACGTCGAGGCCGGCCCGGGCCCAGGCCTCGGTGACCAGGCTGCGGGCCGGCCCGGGCGAGCGCAGCCGCACCAGCTCGTGGTACGTGGCGACGGTGAGCACCCCGGTGGGCTCGAGCCCGCAGTTGCGCTGGAACTCCGAGAGCGCCTCGTGGGCCAGGGGACCGAAGACGCCGTCGATGCGTCCGGGGTTGAAGCCGAGCTGGGCCAGGGCCACCTGGAGGGCCGCGACGTCGTCGCCGCGCTGGAGGGGCCGGGCGAGGTAGAGGAGA